>JAICIM010000398.1 GCA_025928885.1 Ktedonobacteraceae bacterium
CAACGAAGCACGAGCCGTCTTTGAAAGTTCACCCTTTTTCGGCATTAGTCTTATCCCCTTTCGCCTACTTATTCAATGTCGCTTGAGTTTTTGTATCCTCTACATATATGAACACGAACAGTCCATATTTTCTTCCCAATTATAACATAGACCTATCGGGCAGACAATTGGCCTGTGAGCATCAAAAAGGGAAACTGAAAAATATCCAGTTTCCCTTAATATACGGTATAGTACAATTTACAACACAACTTACAGTACACTTTGAGATATGTCTACAGTGATCTGCCTACAAACCTCACGCTACAAGCTGCATTACTAAAAACGCATTACGACCGTCATACAACAGAAATAACCTGTTGTGAGAAGTTGTTGTGAACCTCTCTGTGGTATCAGACGAAGGGTAATGGGAATAGTAACACCATACCCATTTGGTCTACCTACGTCCAGGAAATATGGAGGGTGCGTTGTCGCGGTCCATCAAGCTCCACAAGGATAATGCGTTGCCAGGTACCCAGCAAGAATTGTCCGTGCGCGAAAGGGACCGTGAGAGCAGGACCGATGAGCGATGAAAGGATATGGTCAGGGGTATGCGAGGGGTCGTGAGGATGGCGATACGACATTTTGGGGAGCAGACGGCGTAGAGCATCGAGCAGATCGAGATCGGTGCCTGGATCGAGATCGGCGGTGGTGAGCGCACAGGTCGTGTGGGCGACGAAAAGGTAACAGATGCCGCTCTCCGTCTTTGCCTCTTGCAAATGAGCCTCGACGGTATCCGTAATATCGACGACCTGATCTTTCTTTCTGGTATTCACGGTAATAGTTTTCATAGAAACTCCTGATTGGGTGTTGCCTCGGGGAGAGCGATAGGGACGACTTATCATCTCTCATCGTGTGATGGAAGAATTATATGCTACAGCCTGTGCTCATCACAATTTCATCAATGCAGCTTTGGTCGGGAAGAGCTATTAATGTAGCGAGATTCCCAGGCCACGCAGCACCATCTGGACGGCAACAACCGTCATGATAGGAATGAAGATCAGGCGCAGGGTTTTGTTGCTCAGATACATCAGCAGACGCGCTCCTAGTAAAGCTCCCAGCAGAATCCCCAACGCGACTGGGGCCGCGATCAGGGGTTGCACATCGCCTCGTGCAAAGTAAATGCCAGCGCTAGCGGCGGCTGTGACCCCGATCATAAAATTGCTGGTGGTCGTCGAAACTTTCATGGGCAGGCGCATAATCGTATCCATCGCCAGCACTTTAAACGTTCCGCTGCCAACTCCTAACAGCCCCGAGATCACGCCGGCCATGTACATGACGAAGAGGCCCAGGCGGGTGCGCGTCACTTCATAAGCGATCTCAACGCCAGAATATTTGTCATAATAGCTCCCGGAGAGGCTCAGCAGGCTTGCCAGATGGTCGTTTTTCACGCCCTTCGGCGTCTCTTCGCCCAGCTTGAACAGCAGTGGCACAACTGAGATCAGCAGCACAACGCCGAAAATGATGAAGAGGAGCGGAGCGGAAACGATGCCTGAGAGTAGTGCTCCACTAATTGCTCCAGCTGTAGTGGCGATGCCGAGAAACGTGCCGATACGAATATTGGTGATGTTATCGCGTACATATGCCACCGCCGCACCGCTGGAGGTCGCAATGACGGCAATGATACTGGCTCCAATGGCATATTGAATGGGCAGACCAAAGATCAGGGTCAGCATCGGGACGATCAGCACTCCGCCACCCAGGCCAACCAGCGCACCAATCACTCCCGCCAGGATTGCGCCGCAAAAGATAAAAGCAAGCGTCGCCAGTGAGAGGGGCATTATGCTCCCCCCTTGCCTAATAGAAAGCTGGTGAGCAGGATGCTCAGCAGGATCAGGGCGATTAGAGCGTAGCGCCGATCATGCTCGCGATTAAATGCGAACACGGAGACAATCACGCGGAGAACTGGCGTCGCGATCAGAAAGAGCAGGCCTGTTGCAATTACGGCTTGTGGTTGCAGCAACACTAAACCGTTCCACACCTGACCGGGTGTGTGAGGAAACGTCTGTAGATGGAGCGGCACGGCAGCTCCCAGCTGTAGCAACAGCAGCAGGAGGCCAGCGATAATCATAATTGCGCTGCACAATACGCCGATTTGCAAAATGCGGCTAATAGAAGTTGTCAGCAATGTATCTTCTTTGTCTGGAGCAGATCTTCGATGAGGTAAGGATGAGAGTTCCTGCGAATGTCGAGCTTCCCTGTCGTTTACACTATGAATCGTATGCATCGTTATATCCAATCGTCCCTACTGATGTGAACTTGTTGTAGCTATGCCGGGTATTGCCCTGATAAGGGCTTCCTTAGAACTGGTTCCCTCTCAGTATAGCGCAGATTTTGTTAGTATTCCAATATTGATATTTCATTATTTTGATAATAAGTAGGAATGGATGTGAGATTATATATATTTATGAAAATAATAGATAGCGAGAATGAATCCGAGCTGTGTCTTTGGAAGAGCGAGCAACGTGTAATAAATATCACCTCTATATTCGCCTTAATCAGAAGGGACGATGATATGGTATTTGCATGCCTCTCTCTACTGTTTATGTCGTTTCTCAAAGAGGAATTCTGGCATGACGGCAGGAAATCGCGGAAAAAAGAGGATAAAGGCATAAATAGATGGCCTTAGCATGTTATTATTTATATGCAGGCATGCCATTACTGTCAGTCGTACGCTAGAAAAGGAGCTTGCCTTGATTATCAATGTACCGAACAGGCGCTTCCCGCGACCATCATTAAAGCAGATCGTGTTTGGTGGATTGAGTGGAGGCATTGGAGTGCTGGGAATCATTTTTGCTGTAGCGCTCTTTATTGTAGAAACGTTGATACGTCCCAAACGGCTGACCACCTTCTTTGAGCAGTATACCTTTACTCCCTTTGAGCTTGATTTGCCATCGGAGGAGGTCACCTTTGCTCCTCTATATGGGGAGCATCTGGTCAGCGGTTGGTATGTGCCGCATCCGCAGGCCACCACCACTATTATCGTCTGTCCGGGCTACCGTGGGCGCAGATCCGATGTATTGGGTACATGCGCACAACTCTGGCGGGTCGGGCATAATGTGCTGGTCTTCGAGTACTATGGGCATGGCAGCGTGGTTGGTAAGCCGGTGACGCTGGGGTATCGCGAGATCAATGATTTTATGGGAGCCATTGAGTATGCCAAAAAGCGAGCGCCGCAAGCAAGGTTAGGAGTCGTCGGGTATTCGATGGGGGCTGCGGTTGCCATTATGGCGGTGGCGCGTTCAAAAGAGGTTGAGGCGATCGTGGCGGATAGCGCCTTTGCCACGCACAAGAGCGCCGTTGCTTACGCGGTGCGCCGCACGTTGCATATGCCGTTTATCATTTTTGACTGGACCACTGATTTTCTCCTCTGGTTGCGGGCCGGCTATCACTTTCATCAAGTTGAGCCATTACGCGATATCGGGCGGATAGCACCGCGCCCTATTCTGATCATTCATGGGTTAAAAGATACTGTGGTAGATCCTGACGATGCATCCCTTTTGTATGAAGCTGCTGGAGATCCGAAAGAACTCTGGTTGTTGCCGAATGCTGAACACTGTGGAGCCTACTTCGAGGACCGTGCTGTCTATGTCAACAAAATAATAGAATTTTTTGATCTGTACCTGAAAAAATCCCGCCCTCCCATCGATCTGCAACCTCGCAAGGTGGAAGATCCCGCGATTGGAGCAGAGAAGAAGGGCGGGTCGTCGTTCTCAGAAGCGAGCTAAGAAGAAAAATCTAACGTAATGGTCATGCCATCACGAGCGGCACGCGTAGCGGGAAACACCCGGCGTGCCGCTTTTTCTGCCTGTGAAGGATCATTGATCTTCGGGCTAAAGTGGGTCAGCACTAGTGCATGAGCGCTGGCAGCTTTGGCGATACCAGCGGACTCTTCGGCCAGCATATGGGCATTGGTGCGAGCAAGGGGCAAATCTTCCGGGCTGTCGTACATGCTCTCGCAAATGAGCAGATCAACATCGCGGGCGAACGCAGATAGAGGTGCTGTTGGCCGCGTATCGGTGATGAAGGCCATGCTGATTCCGCGCCTGGGAGGACCGAGTACCTGCTCCGGTTGCACCGTCTGCCCGTTATGTTCAATCGTTTCTCCTTTTTGCAAACGTGACCAGAACTGGACGGGCAGGCCGAGCGCCTGGGCCTTCTCTGCTTGAAAGGCGGGGCGTCGCTCTAATTCCACACGATAGGCCAGACAGGGGATGCCGTGGGCGGCGGGTGCGCAGGAGCCGTGCAGGCCACCCGGCAATGCAAACTGTTGTTCGCCGCGCATCTCTTGAATCTCCACCGGGAAAGGCAAGTCATGAGCGATGCGGCGCAGACCCTCGACGACATAGGTTGTCCCAGGAGGGCCGTAGATGGTCAGAGGTTCGGTGCGTCCAGCGTGGGCGACCATGAAGAGAACGCCGGGCAGGCCCGCCACGTGATCAGCATGCATATGGGAGAGGCAGATTGCTCCCAGTTGACGGAAGCCCCAACCCAGAGACTTCCAGGGAATCTGCGTGCCTTCGCCACAGTCGAAGAGGACCAGATTGGAGCCGCAGCGCAGCAGGACGCACGAGAGCCAGCGGTTCGGCAGCGGCATCATGCCACAGGTTCCCAGCAGACAGATATCAATCATGAATCGATCCTTGCTTACCAGTTATTTTGATAGGCCCACGAGAGGGCCACAATAATCGCCGAGAAGGCGGCAACGACCGTCAAAGCCATGCTGATCACCAGAAAGGGGAAATCGCTTAGAATGAGTACACAGGCAAAGATGATCCAGAAGATGGCAAAAATGAATGCGAGATAGCGCCATGCTTGCTTGCGTTGTTGCATTGCCTTTCCCTTTCAGTTGCTTGAACGGAGCCACGCTGTATAGTATAGCAGGTGTGGGCTATGCCGTGAGGAAGGAACTATGCTATCATAGAGAAAACGCAAGGGGCAGGCATGAAGAGTCAATTATCGCTGGTTGATCGCTATCATCCAGCGCAGCGACGCGAGGCGCAGGCAGCTATAGACGCTGGTCGCCTGCGCAAATATGACGAGCTTGAATTATTGGAACCGACGCAACTGCGTCCTCTGGCAATGTTGAGCCTGATGATGCTGATCGGTGGCGGCATCGTCTTTGTGGCGCTGAATCTGGCCGCGTATTACTGGCAGCAGCACACATTAGCGTTTTCCCTCTCCTTCTGGGGCGTCGTGCTCTGGCTTGTCTGCAATCTTGTGAGCTATATCCTCATTTTGCCGCTGCACGAACTGATCCACGCGCTGGCCTTTCTCTTCTGGGGAGGCAGACCATATTTTGGCGCGAAGCTGCCGCTGGCGCTCTATTGCGGCGCGAAAAAGCAACTCTTCTGGCGCAATCAGTATCTCGTCGTCGGGCTGGCTCCCCTGGTTGTGATCACGCTGGCTGGCCTGTGGCTCACGTTCTTCTCGCCTATCCTGGCCTCCTATGTGCTGTTCGCGACCATTGGCAATATTGCTGGTGCGGCTGGCGATGTGCTGATGGCGGTGAAGCTATGGCGACAGGATAGGGCGATACTGGTGGAGGATACTGAGGTCGGCTATCGGGTCTGGAAGATAGAGGAAGAGCGTCAGGCAGCCTCGCTTCATTGACCATGATTGCCGTGTGTGATACAATTTTGCACAATTGGTAAAAGACCTCGATAGAGACGGAAGATCATTGGATTATGCCTATTACCCCCGATATTATTATTGGTGCTTTCAAACAAAACGGCTTGCGTATTACGGGTCCACGGCGCACGTTGGCGGCTCTACTTATCGAGACGATCGGGAAAGATTTCACAGTTGAGGAATTGTGGGATATGGCGTTGCGGCGTGATCCAGATGTAGGGCGTGCCACGGTGTTCCGCTCGGTCGAAATATTGCGCGAATTACATCTGCTCGACCGCATAGAATTTGCCGATGGCTCACATCGCTTTCGACTGTGCCAGGAGACGGGACATCACCATCACCATATTACCTGTTCCAGTTGTGGGAAAGTGGTCGAGGTCGATGCGTGTTTAAGCGACGAACAGATTGCCAGCGTCGAGCAACTGGTGGGCTTTTCGGTTGAGGGCCATCGCCTGGAGTTCTTTGGCCGCTGTGGTAGTTGCCGTAATTAAGGTAAGAAAGATGCCAGAATTACCCGAAGTGGAATATACGGCACGGCAACTCCGTGCCTCAATTGTTGGTGCGACGATTCAAGAAGCACATGTTTTTTGGGAACGTACGATTGCTTATCCTGACTGGCATGATTTTTGTGCTGAGATTGTTGACAGGCGGATTGAAGGGGTGCGGAGGCGTGGCAAGTGGCTCCTGCTCGATCTCAGCGGCGATTTTTTCCTCTCCATTCACCGCCGTATGAGCGGCAACTTATTGCTTTTACCCCCTGGTTGGCAGATCGACACCAGTTTGCGCGAAACGGATCATGCAGCCTGGCAGACGCGAGGACCAACCTTTCTCCCTTCCACCTCGACAGATATTGCATATAGTCGCGAAACCTCCCATTGTCGCGTCTGTTTTGATCTGGCTGATGGACGCCGCTTGCTCTATACCGATCCGCGCAAGTTTGGCCGCATGGAGTTGTGGCCGCGTGCCTCAGAGGCAGAGGCGTTGCACGGGTTGGGACCGGAGCCACTGGAAG
>JAICIM010000298.1 GCA_025928885.1 Ktedonobacteraceae bacterium
AAAGGGTGATGTGCCGGTTGATATCGCTGGCATCCAGACCCATCTCAAACACGGCTCGGTCGCTATCGCCGCGATTACGAGCTGTACAAACACCTCGAACCCGGCGGTTATGATTGCCGCTGGCCTGGTTGCAAAGCACGCTGTTGAGCGTGGCCTCTCGGTCAGCCCGACGGTAAAAACAAGCCTCGCTCCCGGTTCTCGCGCCGTCATCGATTATCTGAACAATGCCGATCTGTTGCCCTATCTCGAAGCGCTCCGCTTCCACCTCGTCGGTTTTGGTTGCACAAGTTGCATTGGAAACAGCGGTCCCTTGATTGACCCGGTTGCAGAAGCCGTTCAGGAAAACGATCTTGTCGTCGCCGCCGTGCTGAGCGGTAACCGCAACTTTGAAGGGCGCATCCACCCACAGGTTCGCGCGAGCTTCCTGGCATCGCCGCCGCTTGTCGTGGCATACGCGCTGGCTGGCACTGTCGATATCGATCTGACCAAAGATCCGATCGGCAGCGATATTAATGGAGATAAGGTATACTTACGCGACCTCTGGCCTACACAGGAAGAGATACGCCAGATCGTGACAAGGACTGTCACACCAGAGATTTTCAAAGAAAACTATAGCCATGTCTTTGAAGGGGATGAGCATTGGCAGGCGCTCTCCAACTCGACCGGCGAACTCTTTGAGTGGGATACCAATTCAACCTATATCCAGGAGCCTCCCTTCTTCCAGGGTATGTCTGGCGAGCCTGCGCCGATCAAAGATATCCATAACGCCCGCGTGCTGGTGATGGTTGATGATTCTATCACCACCGATCATATCTCTCCAGCTGGCAACTTTGCAGCCAATAGCCCGGCAGGACAATACCTGATCGAACATGGCGTCGAGCGGCGCGACTTCAACACCTACGGCGCTCGCCGTGGCAACCATGAAGTGATGGTACGCGGCACGTTCGGCAATATCCGCCTGCGCAACCGCCTCACCCCTGATAAAGAGGGCTACTACACGCTCCATCTGCCCGATGGCGAACAGACCACGATCTACGACGCTTCTGTCCGCTATCAGCAGGACGGAGTACCGCTACTGGTGCTGGCCGGCAAAGAATATGGTTCTGGCAGCTCACGCGACTGGGCGGCGAAAGGCCCGCTCCTGCTGGGTATACAAGCCGCGATTGCTGAAAGCTTTGAGCGTATTCACCGCAGCAACCTGGTTGGCATGGGCATCTTGCCGCTGCAATTCCGCCCCGGCGAAAACAAAGAGAGCCTGGGACTCACCGGACATGAAACCTACGATATTCTTGGCATCGAGCACGAGTTGAAACCCCGCCAGGAGGTCACAGTCAAAGTCACACGCGAAGATGGTTCCAGCTTCACCTTCCAGACGATTGCACGCCTGGATAGCGCCATCGACGTGGTTTACTATAAAAATGGTGGGATTCTCTCTACCGTTCTGAGAAGATTGATGCAGGAATAAACAGCATCATCAACGTGAAAGGCACTATGTATGCAGAACATGGTGCCTTTCTTTTTTTCGTTTATCAATATTTCGTGGTTATCGTGGCCGCTTGCTCGACATCTGCATCGATCGGTAACACCTGGCAGGCAGACGGCGGAAAGGTCAGCACTACCTGCTGCTCCACATCATAGCCCCGCGCCTGCTGGCTGGGGATATCAGCCGTTAACAGCGTTTTATCATCGATGCGCACATGAAAACGCGTAAATGGTCCCAGGAAGGTACGCAATTCAATTCTACCCGAAATATGATTGCCGCTGCCGTTCTCCCGACTCTCTCCCTCGCTGGCGTGTAGCGTGATTTCTTCAGGACGTACCACCAGCAAGACACGCTTCCCATTCAATGTCGCAGCGAGAGGCGCGACATGAATCGTATATCCATCATCAGCCTGACACAGCCCCTTCTCAGCCGATTCGACCACACCGCTCAATTGATTGCTTGTCCCCACAAACGTGGCGGCAAAGACGGTTTGTGGATTGCTATAGATCTCTTCAGGATGATCAAGCTGCTCAATTTTCCCTTTTGCCATTACCGCAATGCGATCAGAGATAGCCAGCGCCTCCTCCTGGTCGTGGGTGACATAGATTGCCGTCATCTTTAATTGCTGTTGGATGCGCCGAATCTCGGTCCGCAACGTGACGCGCACACGAGCATCGAGGGCCGAAAGCGGCTCGTCTAACAACAACACTTTGGGTTCCACAGCCAGCGCCCGCGCCAGAGCGATACGCTGCTGCTGGCCTCCCGACAACTGATGAGGATAGCGTTTCCCCATATCGCCCAGGCCAACCAGTTCAAGCAACTCAACACAACGCTGTTCAATGCGCTTGCGAGACGCATGTTGAATCTGCATCCCAAAGGCAATATTCTGCTCGACCGTCATATGCGGAAAAAGCGCGTACGACTGAAACACCATCCCCATCGGACGCTTGTTAGCGGGACGATCGGTGATATCATCGCCTTCGAGCAGAATGGCCCCCTCGCTCGGATTCTCAAAGCCCGCGATCATGCGGAGAATCGTCGTTTTACCGCATCCGCTAGGGCCAAGCAATGTGAGGAACTCGCCCTGCTGAATCGCAAGATCGATAGCGTTCACGGCGGCCTGTCGTCCAAAATATTTCGTGATGCCATTCAGTTCAAGAAAGGCCATAGTTGTTTACCTCATGCAAGATTTGCTCTCAAGCAACAGTGCAGTTATTTTGCCGCCGCAAGTTCAACATCAGCGCTCTGTCCACCCGGCTGGCGGCGTGCGAGCAGAATGATACCAAGTACGCAGACAAGCGTAAAAACAAAGCTCAAAATGGTCAGCAAGGCAGCTTTATGCGCATCGCTCTGGCCGATCTGGTTCAGGTAAATTGGAAAGGTGTAGATACCAAAAAGCTGTGCCAGAGTAAACTCACCCATCGCAGTTGAGAAGGTCAGCAGTGCAGCACTGATCACGCCAGGCCAGATATTGGGCAGAATCACTGTCAAGAAGGTCCTCCACCAGCCACTCCCCAGGCTCGCTGCCGCCTCAGTCAGCACCCGCGCATTGATAGCACGCAGGCTGTTCTCAATGGGACGATACACAAACGGCAACGAGATGATGACATAGGCACAGACCAGCAACTGTGGTGAATTCGCCAGCACAAAAGGAGGACCGCTGAGTAGAGGCACCAGACCAAATGAAAGGATACTGACCAGTGGATTTGGACTGTTATATACTTCCAACAACCCAAGCGACATCAAAATTGCCGGAACAGCAAACGGGATCAGCGAGAGAAAGTCGAGTAAAGGACGCGCTTGCGGGATGCGCAACTGCACCCAGTAGGCGGTAGGGGTAACCAGCACAATGGCAAGTACCATTGCCGTCAACGCCACGCCCAGCGAGAATAAGAGCGTTTTAGAGAAGTCAGCATCGCTCACCACGCTGCTGTAGATGCTCAAGTCGAGACCATGTGGACCAGAGAGACCAAACACCAGCGTTGCAGCTAAGGGAACCAGTAGATACAGCATCACCAACCACAGGGCAATGGTATCAAGAGCGATCACAGCCGAAGAAGATCGCCGTTTCTTTCGCGCCTCTATCTGTTGAGCCGACACAGCAATTTCACTGCTCATAAGCACATCACCTTCCCTGCCAGAGACTGACGCGACGGAGCATCGTAAAATACATGATCACGGTCGCTAATAAGACAAGCATCATGCCAACTGAGAGCGCATTCCCCAGGCCCGTATCCATATCGACGTTGCCCGCCACGACAAAGCTGATCAGGATCGTGACGAGATTAATATTGCCCTGAGCCAATGCATAAGCGGAGGCATAGGCACCAAAAGAGTTGGCAAAGAGCAGCATCACCCCGGCAATCAAAGAGGGCAGCAACACCGGCAGAGCAATGCGCCGCCAGTAGAGAAAGGTGGAGGCACCCAGATTCGTCGCCGCCTCGCGCCACTCCGGTTTCAGCGCATTTAAGGCCGGTATCGTCACCAGCACCATCAGGGGTAACTGAAAATAGGTATAGACAAGCACAAGTCCCCAGAATGTATAGAGACTGAAGCCAATATCGTACAGGTTGATATGCAGCCAGTTATGCAGCAGCACAGTGATAAAGCCCGTCACGCCAAGCGTCGAGACAAAAGCATAGGCCAGAGGAACGCCAGCAAAGTTGGCGGCGAGGCTCGAAAAGCCGATCAGGAAGTTGCGTAACCAACCCGTTTTGAGCTTATAGACACCATAGGCGGCCAAAAAGCCAAAGAGCGCTCCCAGAATGGCCGTTACTAATGAAAGAGAGATGCTCGTCTGGAAGGCACGCAATGTGCTGGTCTGAGAGAGCATGCGCTGATAATTATCGGTCGTGGCTCCGCCTTGATCATTGGTAAAGCTGCCTTGCATGATGACTAGAGCGGGCAATAGCTCAAAAAGCAGGCAAAATAAGAGGAATGGCACCAGCCCCAACCAGCTCACAAAGGAAAAACGCCACTGCCTGCGCCGTGAGCGCTTCGTCTGAGCAGGAGCGGCTGCTGTATTAGCACGAATGGATTTTATAGATTCAGATCCTGGCACGAAAGCACCTCCTCCATCCAGGATGAGACGGCGATGGCACCATCATCGCCGCCCAACAACTGAGAATGAAGCAGGCTACTGGCCCAACACCTGCGATTGCCAGTTTTTGTTCAGCGCATCTGCGGCTGCGTCCAGCTTCTTCGTATCGGTCACAAACTTGACTTTGGCATACTGCTCAGCCGCCGGCAGTTTCGCGGCCAGGTCAGCAGGCACTTTCCCCGCCGCAACCAGCTTTTGATAACGGGCTGGATGAGCATAGCCTTTTAAATAGTCCAGCTGTCCTTCATCAGAGAAAATGTGTTCAATCCACAAACGTGCGGCATACGGATGGGGAGCGGTTTTATTGATAATAGACACATATGGCCCGGCAATAGAACCATCGGTAGGGATCAACACCTTGAGGTTGGGCTTACCCTGCAACTGATCGCGAAATCCCAATCCCAGGTAGTCCCACATCACAGCAATAGCAACCTCGCCCTTAGAGATATTAGCAACGCTGGAACGAGCGGGAGTGAAGTTACCCTTCTTTTTCAATTGGGCAAAGAAATCGATGCCAGGCTGAATGTCATCCAGGCTGCCAGAGGCAGCCAGCGCAGCTGAATAGACGGCAATAAACGCATCGTTTGCCTGGCGCGGATCGCCATCGATGCCAACCATATTCTTGTAATTCCCGCTGAGAAGCTCTTTGAACGATGTCGGGGGATTTTTTACGATATCCGTATTCACGACAAAAGCCTGTGACCCCCAATATTCTGTACACCAGTTGCCATCGGGATCTTTTAGCTCGGCTGGAATATCGTCCCACGTCGCATGCTTGTAAGGCGTAATCAAGCCCTGCGTCACAGCTAGAGGGCCAAATTTAAAGCCAACGTCGCCAACATCGCCATGCGGATGCAACTGCGATTTCTTAAACGCTTCCAATTCCTGCGCCGAACTATATTCTGCTTCAGCTTTATAATCCACAGTAACATATTTCGTCGTGTAACTACCTAAAATCTCCTTATAGTTGGCCCACTCTGGCGGGAAACCGATCGCCTCCAGCTTTCCCTCTTTTTTCGCATTTGTGATCAAGGTTTGCATATCAATGGGACCGGTGAGATTAGCTGCGGGCGTTGCTGAAGCGGCAGTTGTGGAAGCCTGACCTCCACAAGCCTCCAGTAAAGAGGCAAAGGCAAAAGAAGAGACGCCTAATGCGCCTGCCTGTTGGATGAAATGCCGGCGACTGCCGCGCCTCTGAGACGAAGACCAAAAACGAAATAATTCCTGATTGCGATCCATAGCCAGAACACCTCCATGCCTTTTCAGGCATTGCTATACAGGTAAAATAACGCCACAGATGCATGAATGAGGAACAAGCTTCAGGTTTTCCACAATACAGTGGTAAAACATAAATGAACACAGACAAGGCAAAGAGGACCTGCGATATTTTTGGCAATGGTGACGAGCTATCGCAACCTCAACAACATTATACAGTATCAAGATCACATATAGCAATATGCTTATCATATACAACATATTTTTTAACAATATATAGTAGTATTTACATAGCATTAACATAAAATCAATTATCTATTAAAACCATTTTAACGCAGCAATGATATACTGCTACATGCAGAGATGAAAGAAACAAGCTTGACAAGGCAGTGAATCACGGAATCCCCTTCTCACCAGCGAAACGGGTGCGCTGTATGACAGTTTTACAGCGCACCCGTTTCGTCTTTATAGGCAGTTGCTCTTTTCCCCAAAAACGTTTATAAGATAAAGAACATACTATTGCTCCACAGACCAATGATTGTAAAAGATGGTGTGCCAATGCAAGGAGTTGTCCATTTCTCAGAACGAACGTTGCAACATTTCAAGCGCGTGCAAGCACTACTTGATCGGCTTGATCCTCAAGGGGAACCAGAAGCGTTAATTGCCCCCGGATCGGCCCGGCCTCGCGATGCGGTGATTGTTTTCACTGCCTCATTTAATCCACCGACCACGGCCCATCTTGCGATGCTTCAGGAGGCGAGACGCTACGCGCGGCAACACGAACCAATGCATCTTTACGCTGCTATAAGCAAACATACAGTTGATAAAGAGAGCGTCGAGCGGCCACTGTTGCTTGATCGTATTGTGCTGCTGCAAAAACTGTTACGCCGGCGCGTGCCAGAGACGGGCATTCTGCTCTTTAGTCATGGTCTCTACGTCGATCAGGCTGAAGCGGTGCAACACTCATTTCCAGAGGTCAAACGGATCTTCTTTTTGATGGGCTTCGATAAAATTGTGCAGATACTCGATCCCCGTTACTATCAGGACCGCGATGCGGCTCTGCGCGACCTCTTCCAGCGGGCAGAGTTGCTCGTTGCTCCACGCGGCAACGATGGGGAAAAAGAATTAGAGGATTTGATCCAACAGCCACAGAACAGGCAATTTAGGCGCTATATCCATCCGCTGCCACTGAATCGAGCCTATCGCGATATATCGTCCACTCAGGTGCGACAGCGAGCCAACGGATATCAACACGAGGTGCCACAGGAGGTACAGCGCTTTATGCGTATGACACGCGCGTATGAGCCTCCGCTCAAACGAGCCGATGGTTGCGAGATCGACTATTATGCAGAGCGTATAAAACGTCTGGATGCGCTCCTGCACGGGTCGCTAGCGTCAAGAGGGTGACAGGCGAAACACAAACCGATTCACGCCGATTTGCAGTTGATCGCCATTGCTTAATTGACAACGCCCAACCGCACGGCCATTGACAAATGTTCCTGTAGCGGATCGATTGTCAACGATCTCATAGTCACCGGTTGGTAGTTCGCGGATTGTAGCATGCAACCGGCTCACGGCCAGATCTTCCAGAAAGATATCACAGTCCCGACTGCGGCCAATCGTCATTTCAGGTAACACCTCGATACCCTGAATGAGGCCGCTCTGGGAGCTGAGAGGAAACAGGCGGGCAATCATCGTAGGGTGTGGATCGGGAGTTTTGCCCACGTGTAGCTCACGTCCCCGCGAGGAGGGGAGCTGGAACGGCCTGGTGCCTTCGCTGGCATAGAAGATCAATTGCGTATTGCCAAACAGGAGTTGATCGCCGTTGTTAAGAAGTTGCTCCTTGATAGAGCGTCCATTGACGAAACTATCGCCGCTGCCATGATCATCGCGCAGCACATATCCACCTGGACTCAGCAGAATGCTGGCCTGCTTGCGATGCACCGCAATATCTTCCAGGAAGATGTCACAGTCCCGGCTACGGCCAATAGTTGTACACTCTTTCCACAATTCAACGCGCTTGCCCAGAAGAGATCCCTTCTGAATGACAAGGTAAGCACCCGAAGAATAATCCTGTTTCATGCGATACCACTCAACCTCAGCCAGAATACAGCACTTTCGGCTTCCTGGATGGAAACAAATTCTACTACTATCTACTACTATGGGACTGAGTATAACGAATAGGAATGAACGGTGTCAAGGTTACATCACTCATAGGCTCGACAGCTTGCTGCTAGCGGCCTCTCCTCCCGGCGTTGTATGATGATCTTGAGTACAAGAGTATCGCATGACCTTGAATGGAATAGGAGATATCCATCCATGACAACGCAAACAGGCCATCAGATCGCCATAGATTTTGATGTTCCGGCGCAAATGCGCGATGGCGTCATCTTACGTGCCAACATCTATCGACCAGTAGGGGAGGGTAAGTGGCCGATCCTACTCACGCGGCTCCCCTATGGAAAAGATTTCGCTCTCGGCAGTTCCGCGCTCGATCCAGCACAGGTGGCACGCCGAGGCTACGTCGTAATCGTCCAGGATACGCGAGGCCGCTTCACTTCTGAGGGAAATTGGGAACCGATGCGCAATGAAGTCGAAGACGGTTACGATACCGTCGAATGGGCTTCAAAGCTGCATTATAGCAACGGCTCCGTCGGCATGTACGGCGTA
>JAICIM010000699.1 GCA_025928885.1 Ktedonobacteraceae bacterium
CGCACCGCTACATTACATTTGCCCAACAAACTGCCGCGCAACAGCAACTGGCGAACAGCCAATCCCTGGTCATTGTCGCCGTTGAGCCGGTCTATGGCCTCAACCTGCAAAATTCGCGCCATATGTTAATCATGCTGGGACTCGCCCTCTGCATCTTCGCCCTGGGTGCCATCATCTATACTCTGGTCATCAGGGGCCTTTTTATTCGTCCGCTGCGCCGCCTGCGCCTGGAGGCAGAGGCCATGATTGCCTCCAACACGGGATCAGCAGTCACCTTACCCAAAGCTGACGATCTCACAATGCTCTCTCACTCCTTCAGCCTGCTCTCAGAATCGCTTGAAGGCGAGAGTCAGGCCATGATAGAGCAGATGAGCAATTTGCTGATTATGAGCGATGCGCTGATCTCCACCCTCAACCTGGAACATCTCTTAGGCGAGGTCGTTTCCCGCATTGGGATGATTATGCACGTCGAGCACGTCTCGCTCCTGCTCTATGGCCGCGAGATGCAGGCACCCTGGGCCGTCGCCCAGTGGACAGAAGCGGCTTTCAGCGCGGAAAAGACGGCGGTGATCCATGAAGAATCGCCCTCATCAACCCCTTCACGCCCTCACCAGGCCGCCAGCGTGTACTCATCGCAAAACGGCATTGTCACCGTCTATGCGGATCCCGATGGCGACATCACCCTGGCCGTCACGACGAAGATGGCCGCCCTTCCTGGCCGCAAAAATACGCCCAGCGGCAAACGGGCAGCAGTACACGCCCCCAAACTGGAACAGGTTGAAGTCCCCTACAAACTACGCGCCCCGCGTATTCCACGAGGAGCGCTGCGCAACCTCGATATGATCCTGGCACGGATGGTGATTCAACGCAAGAAAATTGCCTATGGAGAAGATATCACCGCCATCTATGAGGAGCGTCAGGAAAGTTGGGCGCGGCTGGCCATCGATAGCGGCTACCGCTCGGCCATCGCCGTGCCACTCCTGTTACAAGATCAGGCTATAGGCGCGTTTATCCTGTATAGCGACACCCCCTATCCAGTCAGTAGTCGCGATACCTTCTTGCTGAGCACTGCCGCCATCCAAACGGCGATGGCCATTCAAAACGCGATCCTGTTCGCGGAGGTCAAAGAGAAGAACGAAGCGCTCCAACGAGCCAACCATCTGAAATCGCAATTCCTGGCGAATGTGACCCATGAATTGCGTACTCCGTTACATAGCATTATCAGTTACGGGGCCTTGATTCTGGAGGGGTTTGTCGATGGAGAATTGACCAGCGAGCAGGAAGAACATATCCAGTTTATGGTGAGGCGGGCTGAAGATCTCTCTCGCCTCGTTGACGATATGCTTGACCTCTCCAAAATCGAAGCCGACCGGATCGAGGTCAAGCTGGAACGTCTCGATCTTGCCCACAGCCTGACCGAAGTTGTCAATCAACTCAAGCCGCTGGCAAACAATAAGGGCTTACATCTTACGCTGGAAATGGAGGATGGGACACTCGATGTAACGGCAGATGGGCATCGTTTACGCCAGGTCGCCATTAATCTTGTTTCAAATGCCATCAAATTTACGGAAAAGGGAGGCGTGACCATTCGCTGCCATCAGATCAAACAGGGCGAGATGGTCAACGTTTCCGTCCATGATACAGGGATTGGTATTTCGCCCGCTGCTCTTGGCTATATTTTCGAGGCATTCCGCCAGGCCGACGGCAGCACAACGCGGCAGTTTGGTGGCACCGGCCTGGGACTCACGATCGCCAGAAAGCTGATTGAATTGCAGGGAGGAGAGGTCGCGGTGGAAAGCGCACCCGGACAGGGAACCACTTTTTCTTTTACCCTGCCTGTAGCGCCCGCTCTGGCAAACATTGCCGGAGTCAGATAACCAGACATCATCGTATCTACGGCCCACTAGATTATAGATAGAAGCAATAACTAGAGATGTGCGCATGAATACACCACACAACAATTACACAGCTACCATCCTCGTTGTGGAAAACGAGGTCTCGAATCGCATACTCATCGAGCGGGTACTCTCTACTCGTGGGTATCGCTGCCTCTCCGCCTCCAACGGGCGGGAGGCCCTGAACATCCTGGACCGGGAACGGGTCGATCTGATCCTCACCGACCTTTCCATGCCAGTCCTGGACGGCTATCAAACCACGCAATTGATCCGCGCTCGCCCTGGCCTGGAAAATGTGCCGATCGTTGCGGTCACGGCCTTCGCGCTGGCTGATGAGGGGGAGGCTGCCAAACAGATTGGTTGTACAGAGTATTTGACCAAACCGTTCAAGCCACGCCAGCTGCTGGAAGTCGTTGAGCGCCTGCTCCATCAAAACGCCTAGATTCGGGTATACAAAAGCTGCAATGAGCGCGATCCACGAGAGGATCAGACTAACAGCCAATCTGCCTTCCGTTGTACAATAGACATACAGATCCTTGATGGCATAGAGGCACCAGTAACGGTGCCTCGTTCTCTTTTTCGCGTTTAAACACAACAAGAGAGAAGACGCGCCTTGTTCGGATCTGTACAACAGGAAGAAAGTGGTGCCATATGGAAATTCAAGTTACAACGCAAGATGTGCAGGCAATCACATGCGATGCACTGCTTGTCGGCGCTGCTCGTGCGCCGCAAAATGGGCAAGAGGGAAAAACGATTGCGCTCTCAACAACTGCCACAACGATTGATAAGCTATTAGACGGTTTGTTGCAAGAGCGTGCGCAGGCCGGAGAATTTCAGGGCAATCCTGGAGAGTTGCTGACAATCCATCCAATGGGACGCCTGGCAGCTCAGCGCGTCATCGTCGTTGGTACAGGAACGCACGCAAAAATAGATGCGCAGGCGATTCGTCGAGCCAGCGCCATTGCCACACGCCACGCTCAGAACACGGGAGCAAAACAGGTCGTGCTGGCCCAGGACTGGCAGGTCGCCGGGATCGACGAAGCAATCATAGCTCAGGCACAGGTCGAGGGGGCGCTGTTGGGCGCGTATCGTTTCAGGAAATACCAGCAATCCAATAACGGCCAGAAAAGCATCGCGCAGTTGCTTCTGCTGGCAAGCGAAGCCACAAAAGAGGTATACGGACAAGCATTGCAAAAGGGGCAGGTGCTGGCAGAGGCAACAAATTTTGCCCGTGACCTCATCAATGAGCCGCCGAACGTCCTCACCCCCACCGAACTGGCACATCGCGCAACCACAATGGCCGAGCAGGCAGGATTGGCCTATGAGGTATTTGATGAGGCCAGAATCAAAGAGCTGGGCATGGGCGGGCTGCTGGGAGTCACTCAGGGCAGCGCTCAGCCGCCGCAATTCATTATCTTGCGCTATCAGGGCAACCCGCAGAG
>JAICIM010000731.1 GCA_025928885.1 Ktedonobacteraceae bacterium
CGATTTGCCGTCACCATGCTCAGGACTCGTGACCAGCAGCGGACCCACCTGCGCCTGCTCTGGATGCAGAAAAACTCCCAGCGTCAGAAACTCTTCGTGCAGCAGATATCTGGCCTTTGGCGTGCCATTGCTGAGGTGATTCTGGACCAGCACCGGCTGCTTGACCAGCAGTGGGGCCAGCTTCATCGTCTCCTCTTCTCCAACACTGGCCGTTTGCATCTCGCTCTCCACCGGCGTCGCGTGTTCGCCTGGAGCGGCGGGAGCTTCGACATGAACATGGTGGGAGGAGCTATCGAGCAACACCAGGGAGCGGGTCGCCGTCTGGAAACGCTCAACCATCAACAACAGCGGTAGAGCGCTGGCCTCAACGACCTTTGCGGGAGTTCGCAACGTATCGTCGTTCTGCTCGACCAGCACGATCACGCCCACAATAGCGACCAACCCTGCCAGCAGGCCCATTGCAATCGCCAGCGTTCTCCCGAGGCCCACGGAATTGTCGGGGATCTGCGCATCCTGTAATAGTGTCACCTGCGTATTGTTCGAACTATCGAAATAAGAGATCTGTTCGCTATACAGTTGACTATAGGCGGAACGCAGACCGCTCAACGTGAGGTTCAGACGGTCGAGCCGGGCCGTTTGCTGATCGACCCGTGCCTTCTGCTCGGTTGCGTCGGCGACGGGCTGACCCTCAATAGCCATCAACTGCTGATCCTGCTGCTGTATCTCGTTTTCGGCACTTTTTATCTCTGTCGCAAGCTGCGTTACCTGCTGCTGTAAATCCTGTCCCAGTAGCGTACGATTGGGATCGGACAGCATCATTTGAAATTGCGCAATCGATTGTTTGGCGATCTCCGTGGCTAAAAAGGCCGCTCGCTCAGGCAGGTTATCACGCACGTGTACGACCACAAACTGCGTCCCGCGATCGTTCTGGACAGAGACCATCGTGGCGAGTTTGGGCAGAGTCAGGCTCTTGTCGCCCACAACCTGCAGAGTTGCCCTCAGCACGGCATCGGACTGCGGAAAGGAGGCCAGCGCCTTCGCCGCCTCTTGATTGCCCAGCAGCGTGTTAATATCGCTATGATTCGGCGAACTGACAAATAGCGTCGCCTCGGCCTGATAGACCTTTGGCTGAAGGAGATTGACGGTCAGGCCAGCCGCCGCACCGATCAGGCAAGCCAGCAGGATGCGCATGCGCCATTGCTTGAGTATCTGTAGAACGTGATGCATCTCCATCTTCATCTCTCCATCTCATTCAGTACATCTTATGAAGATCTTTTTTGCCTCATCTGATAATTGCTTTGTGGTTGTTCTTCACTCGCACGCTGTTTCGGACAGAGCGATGCAAGGAGACGGATATAGTGCTGAGCTTGAATTTCCCAGCGATACGGCATGTAATCCTGAGCCGCGTTCGCCACCAGAGCCGCTCGCTTTTCGGGGTGCTCGTAGAGATCGACGATAGCCTCGGCAAAGTTTTCAGGCTTTGTCGCATCACAGAGCATCACCGACTCAGGACGGAACAGCATGCGCATGCCAAGCGTGTCGGAGGCAATCATCGGGCGCTGCATCCAGGCAAATTCGAACGCCTTCACAGGCAGGACCAGCTCCATATAGCCGCCAGCACGGTACGGAATGATCCCCACATCGCCCTGCCTGACAAAATCCACCACCTCGCCGATCGGGCAGCCATCGCTGAAGATCACCTGTTCACGCACACCCAACTCAACCGCCAGCTGCTCCAATGCCGAAAGCTGACGCCCGACGCCCATAATCGCCAGTTGCAGTTTGGGGACCCGATGACGAGCTAGCACCAGGGCGCGTACGGCAACATCTAGCCCCTGCCGCTCCTCGACGGTTCCATGATACATAAGAATGAAGGGGCGAGGCTGCTCATCGGATGCAATGGGGGCGCGTTGTGAGGGCGGGAAAAATGCCGGGTTCGCGCTATTGTAGATATTTGTGAGCTTGCTGGCCGGGACGCCGCGTTGCAGTAGCAATTCCTCGACGGTCTGCCCAATCGTCACGACATGATCGGCAAACGCGGTGGAGATGCGCTCCTGCACGATGGCGAGCCGCTTCACCGTTCCACTCAGGCGTCCCCTGACCTTCTCTTCCATCAGCTCCGGGCTGGCATCCTGCACATCGAGAATCACCTTTGCCCCCAGCAGTCGGGGAAGCAGGGCAGCGAAGACCAGAAAATCAGGCATGTTATGCACATGAATCACCTTATAGGGCCGCTTGAGATGCTGCCAGAACGCGACCCCCGCCGCCAGCAACAGGAAGTAACACCAGCTCAAAATCGTCATCGGCAACGAATTATTCCAGCTGCGCTTGAGTGGCACACGGTATATATGGACACCATTATAGATTTCATAAGAGCTGGCCTGTGGCTGCCGAAGACAGATTACATCCACGCTATACCCGCCCTCTACTGCTGCTTCGGCCAGACAGCGCACTCTAGGATGAAAAGGATAGAGATCAAAACAAATTGTGGCGATACGCGGCTGTGTCATATCAGCGGACCCCTCATCTATTTCTACACATTGACGTAAAAAAGAGAACCATAGTGCTAGATTACAATTTGGGCGTAGCAAACAGATAGCGAAGAATGTCTAGATGGCGTCGAGAAGATGCTACAAGTACGCGCTTGCCACGACCGGCGTATCCTTCCCGCAGCTTCAAGCATGTGCAGCCCACAGCGACAGCTGCCAACCAGCCTCATTGCAAGCAGCAAAAAGCAGTCGTGTAATCTCCACCCCCGATAAATACCGTTCCACCACATAGCCATAGTATCTTTGAAGAGAGCAAAGTATGAAGTGATCACTCTCGTGTCGTAGTTGCGCGACTTTATCGCGCCTGGTTCACCCTCCTCAAAGGTGGCC
>JAICIM010000422.1 GCA_025928885.1 Ktedonobacteraceae bacterium
CCACCCCTTTTGTTGGTTTTGTTGGTGTTCCCCCTTGTGCTCGTTGCTGTTCCACCCCCCCGCCCCCCCCCCTCCCCAAACCCCCCCGAAACTACGACCAACTTTCCTCTATTTATTAACGAAAGAACATTATTGCATCAAAATCTGTTGCAATACCGCTTCAAGCTGCTGCACAGGCTGAGATACACCACTCTGCAAGCGCCATGCTACAAAACCGTCGGGGCGGACCAGGATAGCTCCATCGGCCTGTATCCCCGCTCGGGTCTGCCATTCGTTGTCTGTATCCTGCACATTGCCAGAAGCCCCAACACGATAGGCGACGAGATTGAGGCCGGTGCGTGCTGCAATAGTCCGGGCGGCTTCGCACCATGCCGCGCCCTCTGAGCCGCTCAGCAATACGAAGTCGCGCCCGAACAGATCAAGCGTGGAGATACGTTGCCCATGACGCTCGATCCAGACATGTGGCGCACGCGTGCCGGAATGTCCGTCTGGCGTCCCGGGCGCGACCGTCGATGCTGGCCCCTCTTCGGGAATGATGGCGGAAGAGGTATATTCGTAGCCGAAGCCAAACACTCTGACGAAAATGGCGGCAAGGTCGTTCGTGAAGCCCTTCTGAGCAGCCTGGAAAAGGAACATATCGCCATCGGGCAGGCCTCCTTTCCCGGACATGCCCCCGGACTCCACCGCCGCCTCATACCCGACCGGGCGGCGCTCCACATCATAGGTCTGCAAGAGGGCTGGCGCGGCGCGACCTTTGAGGACTGCTGCCAGCTTCCAGGCCAGGTTATGCACATCGGCAATCCCCGAATTCGCTCCCTTCCCTCCCCAGGGCGGCATCTGGTGCGCCGCATCGCCTGCGAGAAAGATGCGCCCCTGCTGGAAGGTCTCGGCCACGCGCACAGCCGCCTCCCAGGGCAGAATGCTCTGAATCTGAATCTCCAGGTCGGGTAGACCAATGGCCTGACGTATTAATTCCTGGCAGCGTTCCGGCGGGAAATTGTCCGGCGTCTCGCCTCTGGTGGGATCATAGGTCAGATGGAAAACCCAGCGATCGGTATTGTTGATGGCGGTGACCAGCCCACGCCGCTCTGGACGCTCGATGATGCACGCACTGAACTCGCGACCGCGCACCAGCTCGCTCAAATCGGCATGGAAGAGGATATTCAGCAGGTGGCCCTGCAAGCCCTGTCCGTTGGTCGCGATGCCCAGCTGCTCACGAATCTGCGCCCGCGCTCCATCGGCGGCGATCATGTACTGCGCCCGCACTGTGCGCTCGGCCCCGGTTGCACGATCACGAATGAGCGCCGTGACGCCTACATCGTCCTGCTCAAACGAGACCAGCTCGGTATAGAAACGCACATCGCCTCCTCGCTCACGAACCGCTTCCAGCAACACCGGTTCAAGCAGATCCTGCGTGCAGCGAGCGCCGCTGACCGGGCTGAGTGTCCCCATATCTTTCCCACCAAAGGCGAAGTTGTGCTGTTGCATCTGCTGCCAGCGCTCAACGGTCCAGTTTGCCGCGCCCACCAGCGTCTCGCCCGTCAACCAGCCAAGCGAGGGGGCCAGCGCCTTACCAACCTCCCGAATCTTTTCATCTAATCCCACCTCGCGATAAATCTCCATCGTGCGGCCATTGGTGCCACGCGCTCGGGGATGAATAGAGGTACCGCTGTGCCGCTCCACCAGCAGCGATGGGATATCCTGATATAAGAGAAACAGCGCTGCCGACAACCCAACAATACCACCACCAACAATCAAAACAGGGGTTTCTTCATACGTCATGTAAATATTCCTTTCGCGATCATTGAACAATTCTTCTCTGATTTCATATCAACAGATAGGAATAGCTTACCTGCAAAGGGGATGAACGGGCATCATCCACGGGGACGATTATGTGGATGATTGTTGGTGCAGGAGGGGTTAGAGCAAGCGGAGGTGACGGGCCGCCTCACCCGCCGCAACGCGATTATTGACGTTGAGCTTGCGGTAAATGCTCTGAACCTGCGTGCGCACCGTGTTGACGGAGACGATCAGTTCAGCGGCGATTTCGCGATTAGAATGCCCGTTCGTTAACAGGCGCAGAACGCGCTGCTCCTGCGGGCTGAGCGGCTCTATGAGCGGGCCGACAACGGTCGTCTCCTGTTGCTCACCCTCTTGCGCAAAGGCTTGCAGAAGTTGTTGCAGGTAGGCCTGCAGCGCCGGTTCGCGCTGTTGTGGTAGGAGAGAACGGAGTAGCGCGGCCATCGTAGCCCCCTCATCGAGAAAGAGCCGCATAAAACCTTCGCCAGATGCTTGAGCCAGCACTATTTGCAGCAGCGAACGGGCCTCCTGCAGCTGTTTACGCGCGGCATATGCCTGCACCATCAAGAGCTGCATCTCCAGCGCTGCCCGCATACGCCCGTTTTGTTGCGCATCATTGAGCAAACGTTCGAGGATCGTGAGCGCCTCAACCTCTTTTTCTCGCGCCAGCAACCAGCGAATCTCAACCAGCGCCTCCCGTTCGCGCATCAGAGGGGGCAGTTCGCGCTCGTCCTGATCGCGACTATTCATCCAACGCTGCACGGCGACGTGATCCCCAACAGCCAGCGCAAGCCGTGCCTGCATCGCCAGCACCATTCGCGAGAACCAGTACAATATCTGCGTCTTCTGCGTTGAGAGGCGGGCCAGCAACGCGATACAGCGCTGTTGAGCGGCGCTCTGCAGACCGCGTATATACTCAATGCGAGCTAGCAGCAGCGTTGTCTGCACCTGATAGTCGTAGTTGGCAATCAGCTTGCCTAGTTCCAACGCCTCCTGAGCCAGCTGCTCTGCGGCGTTGAGGTCGTTCCATTCATATGAGAGCTGGGCCAGACCCAGACAGGCTTGAGCTGTATCGTCCTGATCCTCCTGTTCCCTGGCCTCCCTCAGCATGCGCTGATAGTACTCCCCTGCCAGATGCAGCTCTCCCTGCTCAAAGGCGACCACACTCAGCAACACCAGATTTGCGCGGATAAACGGAACCGTTCCGGTCGCTTCACCGGCTGTATAAGCCTCCAGAGCCGTCTTACGCGCCTGATGAAATTTTCCGTCAAACAGCTCATCCGATACCACCACACTCAGGCAGAGCGCCCTCCACATGTAATCCTTCTCCGCTAAATTCGACAGCGCCTGCCTCGCCAGCAGCACCGCCCGCGCAATCTCTCCCCGTTCGCGCAGAATTATGGCGCGGAATGCCAGTACCATCGCAATACGCTGCCAGTTCTGCTCTCGCTGCCAGCCCTCTTCGGCCAGATACAGCGCGTACTCAAAACGCTCATACATCTGCGGCGCAACCGAAATTTTATCCATAATAAAGATAAAGAGGATAGCCGATGCATAAGCAAAACAAAGGGCAGGATATATTTTAAGTAGTGGCTCCGGGATCTGCTCTAACCAGCGATAGATCGTGTGAAACTCGTGTGTAATGGTGACGGGGATCATGCGCTCGGTATCCCACTGCACATCAAGCAAGCGCTGGATCAGGGCGGCTGCGCGTGGCCTATCCAGCGCCTGAAGCGCCGCCTCGATTGCTTCGGCCAGCATGTCATGCGCTGCATACCACATACTCGCCTGAGCTGATAGCTGGCGCAACCCCTCCTCGCCAAAGCGGCGACGCGCCTCGACCCGCATTGCTTCGGCAAAGAGCGCATGGTAGCGATACCACAATCCCACCTCATCAAGCATTTCCAGGAACAGCCCGGCCCGATCCAGCCTCGCCAACATCTGTTCGCCATCGTCGTCGCCCGTGAGCGCATTACACAGGGACGCGTTCAGGCGGCCCAAGACGCTCGTAGCCAGCAGGAAATGCTGCAACGGTTCCTCTTGTGTGACAAAGACCTCCGTAATAAAATACTCCTGAAGCGTGCGGTGGCTTCCGACAAAAGTGGTCAGCACCTGCACAATCTCCTGCCGCCCTTGCAGTGCCAGCGTGAAGAGGCGTAATCCTGCCGCCCAACCTTCGAGGCGCGTATTGAGCTGGCTCAGTTCCTCGCTCGACAGCAGCTCTTTACCCGCCAACACCTGTTGCAGAAATAGCTCTGTTTCGTTCACCGAAAAGCGCAGATCGGCGGCATGCACCTCGCACAGATCGCCGCTCGCTCGCAGTCGTGCCAGCAGCAGGGGAGGATCGTTGCGCGACAAAATGACCAGATGAAGCGTGGTGGGAAGATGATCGAGCAGAAAGGCTAGCGCTTCATGGATGAGCGGCTCGGTAATGATGTGGTAGTCTTCCAGCACCAGGATGCCCTCCTGCGCTGAGTGCGAGGCGCTGTTGAGAAAGACTGTCAGTACCTCTTCAAGGACAAGCGGCTTAAACGGCGGCTGGGACGCTTTCGTCAGCATCGCAAGCGCCTGCCAGACGGCATCACCCAGGAAGGCACGACAGGCCGTGATGACATAGCGCCAGAAGCGGAACGGATCATTGTCGCCCACATCGAGCGAGATCCAACCAACGGGCGGAAACGCTTCCTGAGTACTGCGAGAGGCTACCCATTGGCGCACCAGCGTCGTTTTGCCAAAGCCAGCCGGGGCTGAGAGCAGCGTCAATCTGCGCCCCCGTCCGGCATCGAGCAGAGCAAACAGGCGCGATCGCTCAACCAGGGTAGCATGCAGGCGTGGCAAACACAGCTTGGGTTCCAGCAGCTGTTCAGGTTGTGCCGCAGAAGCCACTGCTGGCGGCGCGGCAAGCACCTGAGCAAGCGCTTCGAGACGCGCAATCGTCAGTTCACCGCTGCGCCCCGCATATTTCTTGTGCATGCTCCCGCCCTGTCGATGATAGGCATACCAGTAACCCTCTCCTCCCCGCTGACGCGCTTCCTTGAGCAGGTTGAGCTGACCAGCTTTCCCCTGAAAGGAAAATCGGGTATGCGCGGCCAACCATGTAAACCAGCCATCCCCCTCGCCCTGCAACAGCGGCGTCTCTCTGTTCGTCTGCTCGTACAGGTTGTAGCACTGCTGTTCCCGCTGCCAGATCAGCACATAGGCTGCAGCTCTCGGCATAGCACCTTTCTCAATGTGTGTATGCTCCCCAACACGATAACATGGATGATTATATGCTTCAGATAGGCGTAACGCAAGCGGTTGTCGCGGCCCACCTTGCGGTTGGTACTAGCTAACGCCACAAATGGGAACAAACGCCGAAACGTTTCAAAATCGGCTGCATACACAAGTCCAGTTTGCTTGTATATTCCTGGTATCTTCTTGTATACTAGGGCCAGAAAAGCAAGCAAACGCATCGATGCAAGATGCGTCACGATAGAACGACGAGGAAGCTAACCTATGATAGGTAAAGCAGCAGGCGAGAGTACCTGTGATCGAAGTAAGGAAGCTAACGAATGACAGACGAGACAACGGGCGAGAACACCTATATTGTTGATGCGGAGAGTCCAGCAGAAACGGCCCGCTTAATCAATCTGGATCGGATCATCACACAGACGATGGGAGGGCCGCTGGTGGGCATCGACGATCCTGCCAGCCTGCATAATATCCTGGACCTGGGCTGTGGTCCGGGCGGCTGGGTGCTCGATGTCGCTTTTGCCCTGCCCGACGCGGAGGTAGAAGGCGTTGATATCAGCCGCATCATGGTCGATTACGCCAACGCCCGAGCGCGAACCCAGCGGCTCCCCAACGCCTCGTTTGGCGTGATGAATATTACACAACCACTCGACTTTCCCGACGCCTCGTTCGATCTCGTCAACGCTCGCTTCCTGACCGGCGTCATGCAGCGGGATAGCTGGCCGAGCTTCATCGCCGAATGTACGCGCCTGTTGCGCCCGGGCGGCCTCATACGTCTGACAGAACTGGTTGATTCGGGCGTCAGCACCAGCCCGGCCTTTGAGCGTCTGCAAGAGCTGATCTATCGAGCGCTCTGGCAAAACGGCTACGGCTTTTCCGTCGATGGCCGCACGCTTGGCATGACGCATGCACTCCCACGTATGCTACGCGCCCAGGGCTATCAGAACTGCAGTCACATGGGGTTTGGCCTTGAGTTCTCCGTCAATACTCCTGGCTGGATAGATTTTTATCGCAATGCCGAGATCGGCTACAGGCTTGGACAGGCGTTCTACGTCAACGCCGGGGTCACCACATCAGAAGAGTTTGAACAGTTGTATCAACAAATGCTCATTGAGATGCATAGCGACGACTTTTTTGGCATGTGGCATTACATGATGTTCACAGCCATCAAACCTTAAATGCTGCCCATATCCGTAGTTGTGCGATTGTATCGCGCTGGTGACACCTGTGTGAATGGTGGACCAGGCGCGATACAGTCGCGCAACTACAGATAGAGAGAAAA
>JAICIM010000089.1 GCA_025928885.1 Ktedonobacteraceae bacterium
GACGCAGAGAATGGTAATGCCATGCACCTTCAATTTGCCATTTGCGTTGCTCACATGGCGCGTGACGTGCCGACGTTCCGCGAGATTGGCGTAGCGCTGCAACTCCTCAAAGCTCACATAAATATTCGGCGCATCCGCTGCGGAACGTGCTGGCAGTTGCAACCATTCAAAGTGCTGCAACAAACGCATGCACAGGCTATATTCGGTGGGCGAGAGCCGTACCAGGCGTCCATTAATTTGTAAGTGATGAAAATGGTCGTTGTGATAGATGGCATAGCCTGCCAGATGCGGCCCCTCACAAAGCTGATCGGAGAGTGCTCGTCCCATGTCTGAATATCCTCCAACGCACTGCAAGAACGATGAAAAGTATGGGTTCCAGTGTACACAGAAAGCGGGAGCAAGGGAGCATATTTTTAGCGCTCTTTCTGCGTCAAATCGGCGAACTATGATGAGAAAATAGCATCCATATCAATTTTTGCATGTCAGAGCACCTGTATTTCCTGGTCGAGCCAGGGAAATCGACGAAGAACGCCGATCAATGACGATCAGAAAGTGTGCGACCATCCACCTGCCGAAATTCCGGTCCATTTCACGGCTAACTGAGTGTTACGTATTCATTAATATGGTGTTAACCGGATACATCGTCTCCACAGGCGGTTTTACGGTCTCTTAACATTGTATTCACGGGGGAGATATGGTACAGAAATAAACAGAAAGACCTGATCGCATAGCAGCATCAAACGGCGGTGCGCCACTATCGCCGGACAATTCACAAGGCCGTCTCTCCAACGTCAGGAGGTACAGATCGCAGTAGCGTGATCGAACTGGATCTACCACCAGCACAAAGGTAGCGTGAGTGTCTCGACGAAAGAGGCATATGGGGTGTTTCACTGGCATGCATACGTCCCTCGTATACAGCACCTCATGGTTGAGCAGAGCTTCGCCGCAACACAAAAGCCATTCAATCTCCAATAATCCACCCACCCGTTCCAAAGGTCGGGCAACATCGTTGTCTGACCCTTCCTCGTGGTTCCGTACATTTCTAGTGCGCTGTGCATACGCACCTGATAAATAAGGTGTGCGTGTGTAGAGCGGGGTAGAGATGTGCTGGCTCCATCTGCCACTCTCCCCCGATGCCCTCTCTTGAAAGGAGTCAGGCAAAGGGCATCCACCCATCCCCATCAATCAACCAATCCTCAAAAGACAAGGAGAGCGGGATGAACCGCACTCGACTGGCAGACCTGCTGAGGAGCAGGCACCAGCGCAAGGACGACAGGCGTGACCTCCGCGACGGCCTCAAGCAGCACAAGGTGGAGATCCTCGCCCTGCCCGCCGCCGAGCGCGTGGACGCGCTGAAGGCGTGGCTCGCCGAACTGAACCGCCAGATCACGACCAACACCCGTAAGGCCGTGGACAAGCAGTGGCAGCGTCCGGCCCGCGTCAGCATGCACATCCGCGCGGTCCTCGCCGTCCTCATGGTCGCGCTGGCCGCGTACCTGCTGCTGGCGACGCCGAACCTGCCGTTCCCCGGCTGGAACGCCCTCAGCAACGCGCCCTTCGGGTCGCTGTTCTACGTGGGACTCGGCTTCGGAATCACCGCGCTCACGATGGCGCGGCCCATCATCGTCCTGCTCGACGCGGACGAGAAGACGAAGCTCTACCGGAAGGAGTTGCGGAAGCAGACCTCGGGCAACCGCAGCCGCTACATCATCCGCTGGATCTGGGAGATCTGGCTCGGCGGCACGCCGTGGATCGCCATCATCGCCGTGACGCTCGACCTCGCGTTCGGCTACGTGGTGGCCCAGCACCTCGTCTCCACGTTCTACCACCCCGGCGTCCAGACCAGTGTCATCGTCGTCAACGCCCTGATCGTCATGAGCCAGATGCCCTGCGGCGGCATGCTCTGGCTCATCCGTTCCGTGAGCATGTACGGCCTGCGCTCGCCGCAGGAGAAGGCGCGGGACTGGGTGCAGGGGCAGATCGAGCAGATCGAGAACCCGGACACCGACTCGTGGATCACGAAGCTGTACTGGCCGGTCATCGCCTTCCGCACGCTGGTCCTGCTGGGGGCGCTGTCCACGTACCTGTGGATCACGCTCCGGTTCTACGGCGGCTTCCTCGCCAAGCCCGTCCTGACGGACGGCGAGGCCAACGAGGTCAAGCTGTACCTGGCGCTCTGCGGGGTCGTCTCCGGTGTGTTCTTCGCCGGGATCGCCTCGATGAGCATCCAGAACGCCAGCACCCGTAAGCAGAAGACGGTGAACGCGTTCAAGGATCTCATCCAGATCCTCCTCTCCCTGCCGGTCACGGTGCAGGGGGCCATCGGCAGCACGGCGCTCCAGACCTGGGGCGGCCACTACTCGAACGCCGACGGGGCCGCGCTCGCCGGTTCGTACCAGCAGCTCTACCAGAACACGGTCGGCCTCCTCTTCAACGTCTTCCAGTCCGGCACCAAGTGGCTGGGGAAGAAGAAGGGCGCGGACAAGTCGAGCAAGTAAGGCGCACAGGCAGCTGATCCCCACCTGAACGCCTGAAGAGCGGTTCCCGTCCGTCCTCCAGAGTACTCCTATAGGGAGTATTGTGGCGGGCGGACGGGAGCTGCTCTTCACACACCACACCGGCGCTTCTGGACATAGACCTCTTCACGTCCAGCAGTATTTAAGGAGCGTCATGTTCCACCACCTCTGGCAGCCAGCCAGAGCACCCCCGCTGTCACCCCCCCCCACCACACCAAACTCCGACAAAGAGGAGGTGGTTGTAGTGGAATCCACCGCTGGTCGTCCCTCCAGGGCGGCCATAGCTAAACCGTAACCAATCCCCTCCTGGCGGCCTGCCCCCCCTGCCGCCACGACACACCTGGAGGAAACGCATGAAAAGCCTTCAAGGCCAGGGAGACCTGCCCTTCAGAAGCGGCATCATCTGGCAGCCCTACATGCCCAGGCTGCAAGGAGGCATCCCCGCAGTCCTCGAAAACATCCACATCCTGAAGCGGATGGGTATCGAGGCGTTCTTCAAAGGCCCGGACAAGAAATACTGCCGGGTGTGCCAGGACGGCCCGTACTCGCAGTTGATCGACCCCAGGCGACCTCACCAGGAAATCGACCCTGAGCACGGTGGCGAGGCTGTGATCCGTGCTCTCAACGAGGGACTCAGCGGGGTAAGCATCGACCCCGGTGCCGACGAGCTGATCAACCACCTCGACCTGCATTCACCCCTGGTGCAGGATGCGCTCCACCATCCCGACGAGAAGGTTCGGAGGGAGGCTCAGTCCTACCTCCGGGTGTTCGACGACCCCATCGCCGCGGGCTTCGCCGACCAGTCCGGTAGGCCGAAGAAGATCAACAACAACGGTCTGGACCCCTACCGGTTCTACCCGGAGTTCGGCAAGTACCAATCCTTCACTTTCATGTCTGGGGAGCAGTTCGACCTCGACGCCAGCAACCCCAAAGTCATGGAGTTCAACGCCAACCAGATCCGCGACGACTACGCGTTGGGGAGCAGGATCATCCGGCTCGACGCTATTCACTACAGCGGCGGCCTGGTCATCGAGACGCCGTTCGGGGTGACCGAACCTAGTGGCCTGTACCAGGTGGGCTACCTTCGGAACGTTACCGACACGTTGCCTGGAGCGTGGATAGTCGTCGAGGTCGGCGAGAAACGCTCAGGTCAGGCCTTCTGGCTCAGAGGCCACCGTGGTCACGCAGGCTACGACTTCGGGAAATTCCCCGAGGACGTATACGCAGTACGCGTAGGCTCCTGGCGCCGGCCACGTGCCTATGTGGAGAACTCCCCGGAGATCGACGAGGATGCCTTCTGGCTGCTGATGCCCGGCGGCGCACACGACGAGATCCAGGGTCGGTACAACGACGAGGAGATCTGGAACTGGTTGGTCGAGAAGCTTGGTGGCCGTAACCGCGAGTTCGTAGTTTTCGGCGGAAAGGGCCTGAACCAGTTGACCCACAACCTCATCTCGCCGGAAGCGCAACGAACGATCCACGCGGTGAACTACGGCCTCCCGGGCAAGGTGGTAGTGTACCTGCCGGAACTCATGCGCCAGCAGAGCGACATCTACGCCCCGGAGCGATGGCCGCGACGGCCCTGGACCTCCCTCGCCGCCATTGAGGCGCAGCTCGACGATCCCCGGTCGCCGCTGAACTGGCACGTGCGCTTCTTCAAGCTGCGTGCCTCCAAGGAGGAGCTGCAGCCGTATGCTCCTTACATCGGCCACACCTCCACCAACGAGGCCATCTGGCCCTTCAGCCGCACACTCGGTAGGGAGGACAGGAAAGGTCGCAAGGGAGACCTGCTCTTCGTCTCCAATGCGAATCCCGAGCAGCAGAGCACGGAGACCGACTGGAGCCGCTACGCAGGAAAGCGCATCCGCCGCCTCGTGACGGATGGCGCAGCGTATCTGGACGGAGACCAGGGCCTCAAGTGGGTGGACGCTGGCTGGATTACCACCAGCGCCGCGAAGCATCACCAGGTCGAACTCGACGGTCACGAGACTCAGGTCTTCGAGGTGATCTAGTGAGTCGGGCCTGGACGCCCCGATCCGAGCGAGTGTCGGGGCGTCCGGGTATCTCCCACTGCATATCATCCGCAAGAAAGGCGCCAAAACACCAAAGATGTCTGGAGGCATCATGAGTTCCATGGAAGCTGTCGTTGAGACCCTGCAACGGATGCAGAGTCTCCTCCCCACGAAGGCGCAGCAGCAGGCGCTTCGCCTGGAAGACACCGATCCCCTGTTCAGCGGCCTGGCCGTGGCCCGGCGTGTTCTCGACCACGCCCGGGTGACGGTGGATAACGTAGCAGAGATACTGGAGGACCCGCAGAACACGGCCAGCGACTGGTGGAATGCCACGGGGTTCCAGGAACTCCAGGCTGCCATTGAAGCTGCTCGGATCGGACGGATCGGGGAAGAGAGGGCCGCCCAACAGCGGGCCATCGCAAACAGCCGCTACTCGGCTGCCTCGCCCACCTTCCGGTACGTCTACCGCGAACTGGTGACCGTGAGCATCCTGCTCCAGAAGGAGCAGAAGGCCATCGATCAAATCGTCGCCTCTCACGAGCAGGAAAAGGCCACGCACGACGAGCAGGCACGGAACAGCCAGAAAGCGATTTGGGCGGGCTGGCTCACCAAACTGCTCCAGCCCGCCCCCTCCTCAAGCACCGAGACGCCCGATACCCTCGGGGAGGTGTTGAGCAAGATCAACATGTTCATCGCCAACTATCAGATGCAGTTGAGTCGCCTCTGGCTGCGGCTCGCCGAGTTGGCAGAGGTCGCGCCCGGATCTTCTGCCTCCTCAAGGGATTAGCCAGCGAGTGATCTCAGATGATGGGCGGGCCGCCGAACGTGCAGCACCTCGCCGTGCGGCTCGCCCATCATCTGGGCCTCTTCTCTCCTCAACAAGACGATAAGAGGAGTACAGAGGTGTCAGGCTCAATCGCCTCCAACAGTGAGGTGATGAGAGGAGAATAGTTATGAAGAAAAGAGGTACAGAGGTACTTCTGAGGAAAGAAGTGCGCTGTACTGCGCAGGAATGGATCAGGAACTATCGGGGAGAACATCCTCTGAAGGCGCTTACGCACGCCCTGATCCAATGGAGCAGCAAGCAACCAGACGAGCAATGGCCGCTGACGGTCGCGCTGGCATCGATGCTCTGGATGAAGGTATTGTGCATCCAGAGCGGGGAGCTGGACCTGCCTGAAGCAGAGGCTTCGTCCTTGCGCTATCAGACTCAGACGAGGCAGGACATCAGTGAGCAGCGCCGTCCGCCACGGAGGTCACAGCAGGACACGATGATCCAGGTCTATATACTGATGAGGCCGCTTCTCGCCCGGTTGAGGCGCTGGCTTCCTACGCAGTGCGCGGAACCCATCTGCGGGACATCATCTTCGTCTCCTCCCACTGATTGAAACGAGGTAGTGTACAATGATCCCCCCTCTCGTGCCACCGGAGCGGTACATCCTCCACCCAGACACGGTGAGCAACCTGGTCGGCTCCTTCGGGGGCCTGGCCTGGAAGAGCGCCACGGAGGTCGTGAAGAAGTACGCCGAGGGTCTGGCGATAGGCCAGGCATACAACAAAGCCCTCCAGGCCGCACTACGCGAGGTGCGGAGGCGGCTGGCCAGCCAGTTGCAGGCCTACCCGCCGAACGTGGCCACATCATTCCACACCAACGCGACTGAGGCCCTTATCCGGGTCGTCGAGTGCGTCGAGCCTCGCATCGAGGACCAACACACCATCATTGTCCCGGATGGTGCCTACAGCTCACTGACGCTGGTGGCGATGTCCCTGCGTGAAAGGTCCGGGGCGCAGTTGCTCAACCCTGCCGGGACGACGGAGGCTATCGTCTCGGCAATCGGCCCGCAATGCCGGTTGATCATTCTCGAACACTTCGACACCAGCCGGTGCGAGATGCTCGATCTCGCACAGATCGCAGCGGCGGCTCACCCCGTGGGAGCACGTATCCTGGTGGACGTGAGCCAGACAGTGGGGTTGTTCCCCATAGACTACCAGGATTTCGACGCGGCCTTCGCGACCGTGTACAAGGGACTCGGCGGACTCTCCAACGGATCTTCTCCCCTCTGGCTCAACACCGGTCGGTGGAGGCCCGAGGAAGTCCAGCCTATCTACATGGGGAGGAACTCAGCCCAGCCGAAGGTCGGGCAGAACATCCAACTCAAGCCCGACATCGGCGACCGCTTGCAGCCAGGGGGTCTTCCCTGGCTGAACATCCTGCTGCTCCTGGATGCCTTGCGCAACATGCAGGAGCTGGGACTGGAGCCGCAGGAAATCGCGAAGCACATCCTGGGTCTGGAAGACGTGATCCTCCGCGAACTGAAGGTTCTGAACACAGAGTCCCCGCAACTCGACCTCAAGATCGCTCCCCCGGAGAACTCTCAGAGGAGGGGGCCGCACATCACGATCAGGATGGCGCGCGACAGGGCCGAGGAAGTGTATGAGCAACTGGCGGCAAAGGGAATCTTCACCTCCTTCGACGAGTGGGGCCTGCGGCTGAGTCCCCGCCTACACAACGGGGAGGAAGACACATGTCTGGCAATCAAGGCCCTCGGGGAGGCCTTGATCGAGCTGGAGTACAACCGCCTGGACCCCAGTTGGTATCCGGTGCGGTAGTCGCCGGCGTTAACGGTGTGTGTCCCGGTGGGTCCGTCACGCCTGCCGGGACACATGCGGTTTCATATTATACCCAGAGAAAGGGGTCTCACCGAGGGACCCCACAGGATGATGTCAGGAGGCATCATGGAAACGGAAGAGTTCACCACAGCAGTAGACAACTTGCTCGGCATGATCCCGACGGAAACGCTGCGGAACACGGAACTCCCCGCCGACACAGGGCCGATGTGGATGGGTCGCAATCTGGCCCGGAAGCGGGTCTCCATCCAGCAGAGCACCATCGCCTCGATCAAGGTGATCCTCACCGAGGTACGCGGTCAGTACGGCAGCGACATGCCCGAAGCGCTCGGACGGCTGCTCAAAGAAATCGAGCAGCTAGAGGACAGGCGGCTCACTAGCCTGCTCGACGACATGCTGGAAGTCGTCAGCGAGTGCGACGAGCTTCCGGCAGCAGGTCCCGCCTGGGCGCATGCTCGTCGCGAGTTCAGCGACGCCATCAGGGAGTGGGAGCAGGACCGAGAGATCATCGACCAGGCCGAGCGAGTTCTCACCGAAGTACAGGAAAGCTATAGCTGGATCGCGCCCTTCAATCTCGACCAGGCACTCGACAGGATCGAGCACCTGCTCGAAGAGGTGTACTACAAGCGGACCGAGAAGATCCAGCGACAGATCGTCCGGCTCTGGCAGATCGTCCGGCTCTCCCCGCCTTCGAAGTAGGACTCTCCCAACGCGGAGGCAGGGGTACGGCTACGCTTCGTCATGATGGTGCGCGACTGCTTGACGATCTGAGCCGTCACCACCAGAGGGAGAGGGCCGCACTATTGAACATGCGGCCCTCTCCCTCCTGCTCATCCAGGGTATCCCAATCCCTAAAAATGCCCCACGAACAACAAATGTTTCACGAAACCATCTATTACAAAAGCAATCGAATTTTCTTAGAATATCCGCCCGGTTATCTTCTTTCATTTTAGAGTATTTGTACAGACATCCTATATTGTCGATGTACGTATGTAAAATGACAAGCCTTGCCATCTATATTTTTCACTATTATTTGCCGCAAAATTACGGTAAAAGATTGGAAAAATGTAAATTTCCAATTTTGGTCGGCATAACGGTTGACATCCGAAACGTTTTGGGTTTATACTATGGAATATCCAAAACGTTTTGGATACAAATATTCACTCTTCGATGAACGGAGGAAGTTCAGACATATGCACACCATCCATGATGTTGCGAAAGCGGCAGGGGTTTCAATCACCACTGTTTCCCGTGCGCTCAATGGATATGGTGATGTCAATGAGAAGACACGCCAACGGATTGTTCGCGTTGCAAAGGAGTTGGAGTATCATGCCAATGCAGCGGCCCGTAACCTGCGTGGAAAAAGAACGGATACGATTGCATTTGCCCCATATCTCTACGCTGAACCTGAGTCTGAGCCTTTCTTTAAAGAAATGATTGGCATGCTGGCTTTCGACTGCTTCGCGCATAACCTGAGCCTGCTCGTCACGCTACCCTACTCGGAGCAAAGTATTTCTGAAATGTATCGCAAGCTCACCAGCTCAGGGAGGGTAGATGGAATAATCCTGGCGAATATCCAAGCGGAAGATCTGCGTATTGCTCTGCTTCAAGAGATCGGCCTGCCATTTGTTGCCTTTGGGCGCAAGCTAGATGAAACAGATCTTTCTTATCCATTTATCGATGTTGATAGCCGAACCGGTGTCCAAAAACTGATGAATTACCTGTACGACCAGGGCCATCGCCGGATCGCCTATCTGGGCAGTCCCTTCGAGGCATCGTATGTCTATTTTCGCCAACGTGGTTATTTAGAAGCATTACAGGCTCATGGGCTGCAAGAAGATTCGCGGTTGATAGAGATGGGGCTGCAAAACCAACAGGACACCTTTCAAGCGGTAGAACGCGTGCTTGCCCTCCCACAAGAGGAAGCCCCCACCGCAATCGTCACCAGTAACGACTGGTTGGCACTATATGTACTTACCGCCCTACGAGCACAGGGCAAGGCAATTGGGAAGGAACCAGGACAAATCGCGGTCGCCAGTTTCGACAACCTTTCTTTTGCCGCATTTATCGATCCCGCACTCACAACTGTACGCCAACCAATGAATGTACTTTCAAAACTGGCACTGGAACTGCTGGTCAGTATTCTGAAACAGGAGGTGATGACCTTAACTCAGCCAGAGAACACAACGTTTCCAGTAACGCAACTGGGGCCAGAGCAATTCCTGATAGAACCTGATTTGATCGTACGCAATTCGGCCTAGACCTTCACTCGCATGCTGTTTTTTTACATCAGGGACATATTTTCATAAAGGATGGATGAACTGAGGTGCTGACCTCTCGATGTATTGACGTGTTATCTCCCGATTCTCTTTCATCCATACCAGCTTGAGGTAATCCCTGGATCGCAGACGACCACTCTTTTCAAGGAGGAAATGGGACATGAGACAACAGCTTAAAGCCACGATTTTCTATCTTCGTTCAATTATTGTCGGCGTGACAACATGATTCCAATACAACGGCCTGATAACTTTGGCAGTCAGCCTGACAAACGGCTTTCCTGAAAATAACGGGTCGATATAACCTCGTCCAACACCTTTCCGGCTATCCATGTGTATGCAGTTGGCATACTGAGTAGTTCTGGTAAAAACATATGCCTCTTCTCATCTGACTTGTGGAAATGACAGCAGAAAATAACGGACAATGGTCTGTCCTGAAGGGCGTATGTCTATGACATAGAAGTTGTCATAAGTTTGCCAGAAGTAGATGCTTATTTTCTTATTCATACTATTTTTGAAAGGGGAATCTTATGTTTTCCGAGCAACGCACCGAGATGGAAGAGAGTATTCGTAAGATCCGCAACGGACGCATCAACCGACGCAGTTTCCTGGAGCGTGTCGGAGCCATCGGATTGAGTAGCGCAGCCGCAATATCGTTGCTGGAAGCCTGTGGAGGAAACAGCAACAGCACTGGCGGCAATGGAGGTTCTACGACGAGCCTCGTCTGGTTAAGCGAGCAGGACACCACTGGCACCTATGCCGCGCTGGTCAATGAATTTAACCAATCGGTCGGGAAGCAGAAAGGTATTCACGTTACCTCGCAGCAGGTTGCCAGTACCGACGATCTACTCGCCCGCTACACCAACATGCTGCGAGCACGCAGCGCCAGCGTTGATGTCATGTCCATCGACATCGTGTTTCCTGCTCAGTTCGCAGCCAGCCAGTGGACCACACCGATTACTGATACGCAGTGGCCGACCTCAGACCGAGCAAACTATCTGCCTGGTCCTATTCAGGGCTGTACCTATCAGGGCAAGTTATGGGCAGCTCCGCTGCGTACCGATCTGGGCGTCCTGTACTATCGCAAAGATCTGGTCTCAACGCCGCCGAAGACCTGGGATGATCTGGTCAACTCAGCCAAAAGCGCGTCTCCTAAATCTACGAAATACGGCTATGTCTGGCAAGGAGCGCAGTATGAAGGGCTGGTCTGCAACTTTGTCGAGGTACTCTATGGCTACAACGGCTCCATCCTGGACGCCAACGATTCGACGAAAGTCACGGTCAACAGCCCGGAAGCCAAGCAGGCCCTCACTGAGATGGTGAGCTGGGTCGGCTCGATCTCGCCATTGGCTGTCACAACCTACCAGGAAGAGCCATCGCGTACCGTCTGGCAAAATGGAGATGCGACCTTCATGCGCAACTGGCCTTACGCATATGCGCTGGGCAACGATCCTAAACAGTCAAAAGTCGCAGATAAATTTGACATCACCTCGCTACCTTATGGAGGGAGCGGGACCGTAGGACATTCCACGATTGGTGGCTGGAATCTGGCGACCAATGCCTATTCAAAGAACGCTGACGCCTCCTGGGAGTTCATCAAGTTTATGCTACAACCAGAAGCACAGAAGAAGCTGGCAATCAACGCCTCGCTCACAGGTTCATTGCAAAGCATCTATACTGATAGCGACGTACTTGCCAAACAGCCGCTCTTCAGTAAGCTTGGTCCCATCCTCAAGAATGCCCTGCCACGCCCGGTTTCGCCACAATATAGCGATGTCTCCGATGCGATTCAGCGCAACATCTATCAGGCGTTGAAGAAACAGGCAAGCGTCTCTGCGGCATTGAGCAGCCTCGAAAAAGATCTTCAGGCGGTCATCAAAAAATAAGCAGGTTCAAAACGGGGGTGTGAGGAGGTTTGCTTCCTCACACTTCCATTTCCTCTGAGATAGAAACGGTTTCCCATGCACGGCTTCGTACAGTCGTGGTAGGAGAGATACTTGTATGGCAACACAAAGCATTCAAAAGCATGCTGATGATGGACTGACGCTGCTAGAACGCATCCAGACTCGCGGAGGCTTTATGCCCTACCTGCTTGTCTTACCGACGATGCTGGTGATTCTAGCAATCGGCGTCTACCCCATGCTGAATTCGCTCTCGATCAGTGTCGTGGATAATCCACTAATTGCCAACCCGCAATTTGTTGGGCTGCAAAATTATACTCGTGTGCTGGCAGATCCCGTATTTCAAGGAGCGATCCGCACCACCGTAATTTTCACCATTCTCAGCGTCATTTTAGAGATGCTGCTGGGTCTGGGCGTTGCGCTCTTGCTGCACAAAAACTTCCGAGGCCGTGGTCTGGTCCGTGCCTCGATTCTGGTTCCCTGGGCCTTTCCCACTGTTGTCTCGGCTCAGATGTGGCTCCTGATGTACAACGACCAGGTGGGCATTGTGACCACGATTCTCCAATGGCTACATCTGCTGGCACCGGGCGATACCTTGCTGGGCAGTAGTGGAGGCATTATTATTGCCGCGCTGATTACCGATATCTGGAAGACGACGCCGTTTGCCGCGCTTCTGCTGCTCGCCGGCCTCCAGGTCATTCCTGCGGAACTTTATGAAGCAGTTAGTATTGATGGTGGTACACGCTGGCAACAGTTCTGGCACGTGACGATTCCTCTTATTAAAGCCCAGCTATTAATCACGTTCCTCTTCCGTTCACTGGATGCGATCCGCGTTTTCGATCTGTTTTACGTGTTCGGAGGGCGAGCAGCGCCCTCGATGGCATCTTATGCCAATATCAAAATGTTCGCGGGGACGCCTGGAGACTTTGCTCCCGGTGTTGCTGCCGCTGTCGTGGTGTTTCTGTTTGGCCTGGTTATCAGCCTGCTGGTTGTTGCGGCGATGCGCGACTCGTTACAGCAAGCCTAATATAAGGAGAGGATGACATGCTTTTACAACAGCGGGCCTCTCGCATTGAAGAGAAGAAGTTCGCCAGAAACGCGAGCAAAAAACGTCCTGCGGAGCGCCTGGGACTAATCGGACACTATATCGCGGTCTTCTTCGTGGTATTTCTGGCGCTGGCCCCGCTCTACTGGACATTTATTACCTCGATCAAAAATGGTGTGGAGATGTTTGTCTCTCCACCAACGCTGTTCCCGCACAGCGTTGATCTGAGCAACTATGTGCAGGTGATCAACTCGCCATTCTTCCTGCCCACGTTGAAAAATAGCGCGTTGATCGCGCTCTTTACCACGCTGATCTCGCTATGTTTCGGCATTTTATGCTCATATGCCCTGGCACGCACGCGCTTTCTGGGCAAATCGGTCGTGCTCAGCACAATACTCTCGGTCAATATGTTCCCGTTTATTGCGATGGTGGGTCCACTCTTCGTGCTCTTTACCAGCTCGCTCTACATCTACAATACCTACACCGCACTGATCATCCCTGATCTGCTGCTGACGTTACCGCTGACGATCTGGTTTTTGAACTCGTTTTTCCGTGAGATGCCAATCGATCTGGAAGAGGCGGCCCGCGTAGATGGAGCCTCACGTATGCGCACACTCTGGGAGATCCTGATCCCACTGGCAGCGCCAGGAGTCTTCTCGGTCACGATCCTCTCATTTATCGCAGTCTGGAACGACTTTCTCTTTGGCTTCACACTAACGAGCGATGAACGAGCGCAACCTGTCACCGTCGGCATCACCCATTTTAGTTCGGAACACGTCATCGCATACGGGCAGCTGGCGGCGGCTTCCATCATCGTCACGATTCCGCTTGTGATCATGGTGTTGCTGCTCCAACGTCGCATTGTGGCAGGACTCACAGCGGGAGCAGTGAAAGGTTAAAGCGATACATTCGGATGGAGGAAAACGCATGCAGCCATCATGGTGGCAAACGGGTGTAATCTACCAGATATATCCAAGAAGTTTTATGGATGCAAACGGAGATGGGATCGGCGATCTGGCGGGCATCACCAAAAAGCTCGATTATCTACAATGGCTGGGAGTTGATATTCTCTGGCTCTCGCCTATTTTCCCCTCTCCTATGGCCGATTTTGGGTATGATATTAGCAATTACTGCGATATCGACCCGATCTTTGGCACGCTTGAGGAGTTGGACCGGCTGGTACAGCAGGCCCATCAGCGGGGGCTAAGGCTGTTGTTGGATTATGTCCCCAATCATACCTCTGATGAGCATCCCTGGTTTCAGGCGTCTCGTTCCAGCCGGGAGAACGAGAAGCGCGACTGGTATATCTGGCATGACCCGGCCCCTGATGGCGGCCCTCCCAATAACTGGCTATCGATCTTTGGAGGTTCCGCCTGGGAATTCGATACACAAACAGGACAGTACTATCTGCATCTGTTCGATGTCAAGCAGCCCGATCTCAACTGGCGTAATCCCCAGGTGCGTCAGGCTATGTACGATGTATTGCGCTTCTGGTTGGATCGTGGCGTCGATGGCTTCCGGGTCGATGTGCTCTGGATGCTGCTCAAGGACGAACAGTGGCGCGATAACCCCATGAATCCCCAGTGGAAGCCCGGCGATCTGGCTGAGCTGCGACAGGAGAAGCTCTATGTCGAAGATCAGCCAGGCATCCATGAGATCGTGCGAGAAATGCGTAGTGTGCTGGACTCCTACGGAGAGCGGGTGTTGATTGGAGAGATTTATCTGCCGGTCGAGCGCCTGATACACTACTATGGCGAAGCGCTTGATGAAGCACACCTGCCGTTCAACTTTCAGTTGATTGCGCTGCCTGGCTGGGAGGCGTCGATACTACGTCAGATGGTTGATACTTATGAGAGCCTGCTCCCCGCTGGTGCGTGGCCGAACTGGGTGCTGAGCAACCATGATCGCTCACGCATCGCTTCACGCATTGGGAAAGCACAGGCCCGCGTTGCCCAGATGTTATTGTTGACGCTGCGCGGCACTCCAACCTGCTACTATGGCGATGAACTGGGTATGGAAGATGGCATCGTACCACTTGAGATGATCCATGATCCACGTGGGCGCGAGTATCCAGAACTGAGCCGGGACCATGCACGCACGCCGATGCAATGGGATACAAGCGCGAATGCTGGCTTCAGTCCGTCCCACGTGGTTCCCTGGCTGCCAGTAGCAGAGGACTACCGAACGAATAATGTCGCCGTTGCCCGCAAAAATATTCGCTCATTTCTCATATTCACAAGAACGCTGCTGGAGCTACGACGCCTGCTACCAGCGCTCAAACTCGGTGCTTATCGGTCGATAGAGCAAGATAATCCCTCGTGTCTGGTGTATCAGCGCGAGTATCAGAAAGAGCGCTATCTGGTGGTTCTGAATTTGTCAGACGACAGGCAGATTGTGCGCCTCCCCGGCAAAGGTCGGGTCTTGTTAACAACCCATATGGACTTTGAAGGCACGAAAGAGCTTGCAGAGCTTTATCTTCGCGGCAATGAAGGCATGCTGATTGAGATCCTCTAAACCGCCGCGAACGCCAACAACATC
>JAICIM010000175.1 GCA_025928885.1 Ktedonobacteraceae bacterium
GGGCTAGCAGATAGTGATTGGAGACAATTCTGGTTGAATTATACCCTTTTACAACTTGTCACCGCATTCCCTGAACTGACATTGCAAACCGATCTGGATTCTCAATTAGCTGCATTTTCTCAAAAAAAGACACTTCAACGCAGCGAAGTTATCTCCTGGCTTGTTACATGTGCAACGATACCCCTATCTTTGCGCGAAAAAGAGCTTCACCTCATTGATCAATGGCTCCAACAGCAGAAAAAGAGAGTTTGGATATTTTATGATGATATTGATGGGTTGGAGCAGAATTACGAAGCTCATCGACCTATTGCAGATGGATTGCTCTATCTGTGGAGAAGAATAAGAGTGAAGTCTATCATTCCAAAAATTTTTCTTCGTGAAGGATTGGCAAGTTCTGCATTTCTATTTTCTCCGTCTTCACGTACTCTACGTTTGCGCTGGGGAGAAGAGGACATATGGCGTCTGGTTTTACACCAGGCACTTTCTACCTCTTCGACATTGACCAATCTCATCAACCGAGAGTTAAAAGTGAGCATTGACGACCTGGATAGCCTCGAAAAAGAACGATTACAACAATGCCTCTATCTTCTCTGGAGTGAGCGTGTAGATCGTGGCAATAAAATATATACGGACTCATGGCTGTGGCGTAATTTAAGCGATGGCAATGACGATCATTTTCCACGTACTATTCTTCAACTTCTTCAATATGCAGTAGATATTGAGAAAACTACCCCCAAAAAAGATGCTTCCAGGAGCATCCTTTGTACTCAATCACTGATCGATGCCCAGTCCTTCGCTTCTCAACAACGCGTAGTAGAAGTGCTTGATGATGAGCCTGGACTTGCATCTCTATTGACCAAACTTTCGGGACACTGCTCTCCCCTGTCCTTTGATCATTTGATGAATATATGGAATACTTCAGGAGAAAATACAAGATTTTCTGTTATAAGATTGGAGAGCAATGGTATATTTCGCGAGCAACCACGCTATTCAGAGCATAGAGAACGCTTCTATACCGTGCCAGAGCTATATCTCTCAGGGCTGGGCATGCACCATTGTAAACCGCATTGATTCTTGCATGCCCTTACATTTCGCCGTTTGAGGAAATATCTGCCACATGCTACAATAACTATTGAAGGTCATGCTAAATAGTGGGACATATCGGCATGTCAGACCTGAAGCGGCTTTCACTATTTCAGCCCTAAACTCAGCAGAATATAACCACATCCATAACACCTGACAAGATCTGAAAGCGTACGGTCTCGACTCGCAGATTCTATACAACATTGCTCAGACAGAGATCGGGGAAACGGCTAGCTGGTAGCATGTTCTCTACCACCCGACTAGATTCAACGACATCGCACATCGAGGAGAAATATATCGTGACAACTACAAACGATCCACGCATCACCACAGAAGAACAGCCCGCACTGGAGGAAGGAGTTGCATCGAACATATCAACTCAAGCTAGAGTTTCTACCGGTGTCGCAGGTCTCGACGAAATTTTATACGGAGGACTCGTCCCTCAACGCGCCTATCTTTTACGCGGCGGCCCTGGTTGTGGTAAAACGACCCTCGGCCTCCACTTCCTGACGGAAGGGGTAAAAAACGGCGAGCGCTGCCTCTTTATCACACTGGGTGAACCTGAGAACGAACTGCGGGCCAATGCTCGCGAGACGGGCTTCGATCTCACCAACGTTCACTTCCTCGATCTTTCGCCCAATGCCGAGTTCTTCACCGAAATGCAAACCTACGATATTTTCTCTCCTGCAGAGGTCGAACGCGAACCGGTGACGCAACAGATCCTCGATCAGATCGAGCAGCTCAAACCACAGCGCGTCTTTCTCGATGCCATGACGCAGTTCCGCTTCCTGGCAAGCGACAACTTCCAGTTCCGCAAACAGGTGCTCTCCTTCCTGCGCTTCCTCATCGAGCAGGGAGCGACCGTTCTCTTCACTTCTGAGGGCAGCGCTTCAGCACCCGACGACGATCTGCAATTTATGAGCGATGGCGTCGTTCACCTCCGCTTTCAACCCGAAGCCCGCGTGATCAACATCAGCAAGTTTCGTGGGTCCGATTTCCGCAGCGGCGACCATGTGATGCGCCTGACCGATCACGGCATGAAGGTCTTCCCGCGCTTACTCCCCGATCAACACACACAGATATTTGAACAGGGGATCATCTCCTCCGGCGTGCCAGAGCTGGATGAACTGCTACATGGTGGCCTGGAACGCAGCACCATCAGTATCGTCACCGGCCCAACCGGGGTTGGCAAAACAACGCTCGGGCTGCAATTTATGAAAGAGGCAGCGGGACGTGGCGAACGGTCAGTCGTCTATATTTTTGAGGAGCTAAAGGAAACCTTGTTGCGTCGCTGCGAATCACTGAATATCCCGGTTCGCACAATGATCAATCAAGGTACGCTCTCAGTAGTGCAGATTGAGCCGTTGCGCTTCTCCCCGGATGAATTTGCGAATATCGTTCGCCAGGAGGTGGAACACAATAAGGCGCGGATAGTGATGATCGATAGCATCGCAGGCTACCGCGTATCCTTACGTGGCGAAAATCCGCTGCCCCATCTACACGCACTCTGCAAGTATCTTCAGAACATGGGCGTGGCGGTCCTGCTCATTAACGAGGTAGAGTCGATCGTTGGCGAGTTCCAGGTCAGTGACATTGGCGTCAGCTACCTTGCAGATAATATCGTCTTCTTACGCTATCTGGAATTGTATGGCGAGATTCGCAAAGTGATCGGTGTCTTGAAGAAACGCTTATCCAACTTTGAACGGAGTTTGCGCGAGATCGAGACCAGCCGCTATGGTATTAAAGTCGGGAGACCGCTCAAAAATATCCAGGGCATTTTGACCGGACGAATCTCCTCTATCAATAATGTATCTAAGGAGGATCAGTAATGCCATCCGAGGCGCACCCAATTCTATTGGTCTCTCGCCTGCCTCGCAATTTGCAGCTCTTATCGGACTTTCTCCAGAAAGAGGGCTACACAACCGTGACAGCTGCAACATATGACGAATTTGACCAGATTCTCAGCAAACAGGAACCGATCGCGGGAGCGCTGGTCGATATCGCTGGCTTCAACGCTGAAATATGGCAGCGCTGCGAAGGACTACGAGCCGCAAAGGTGCCGTTTCTCGTCGTTTCGCCACAGCAAAGTGCCGCTGTGCAGAAAGCCAGCCTTTCGCACGGCGCACGCGGCGTGATGACCAAGCCCTTAGTGGTCAAAGAACTGATCGGCATTGTACAGAGTCTGCTGGCGGAGTAGCGACCCATGAACCGCATTCTCTTACTGCTTGAGAATAAAGCGAACCGTATGCTGCTCGCCGACTGGCTGCAACAGCGGTACGAGGTCGTGTTTCCTGAGAACGATGATCCGCTGGCCGTTCCCTTTGATCTCTGTCTGGTTGATGGGCCAGCGCTGGATCGCGTCGCGCTGGCAATCCGTAGCCGCAAACATGCCGAAGATCCGGCTTTCTTGCCCGTCGTCCTCATCACCTCCCATCGCGAGGCCGATCTGATTACGCGCCACCTATGGAAAACGGTCGATGATCTGATTCGCATCCCCATCGAGAAGCTAGAGCTACAGGCCCGCGTCGAAATTTTGCTGCGGACACGCACCCTCTCGCTCGAATTGAAGATGCGCAATGAAGATCTGGAATCGTTCTTTCACGCCATGACCCACGACCTGCGAGCGCCATTGAGAGCGATAAAGGCTTTTACACAATTTTTGTGGGAAGAGGAATTCATCACACTCAGCCCGCAGGGGCAGCACGACCTGGCGCAAATTCAAGAGGTCACGGTGCAAATGCAGGATACTCTCGACGGCCTGACGGACTTTGCCCGTCTTGAACGTGAAGAAAGAGTGATGCAGCCAATTATGCTGGATCAAATCCTGCAAACATGCCTGCTCCACCTGGAACAGCAGATTCTCGAAACGCATGCATATATCACTGTGAAGGGCGAACTCCCTGTCGTTCGGGGCAACCCCGCCTTACTGACAACCGTCATACGCAACCTTCTCTCCAACGCCATCAAGTTCGTGCCACCCGGAGTACAACCGGCAGTGATAGTTGAGAGCATCGTCACGCGGCAGGTCTGTCGCATCCGGGTGAGCGATAACGGGATTGGCATCAGTCAGGAGGATCAACAAAAACTTTTTCGGCCATTTGTCCAGCTCCACGGCTCCGAAGTCTACGATGGGGTCGGTCTGGGACTGGCCAGCGTACGCAAAGCCGTGGAGATCATGGGAGGGCGTATTGGTCTGATCTCAGAGCCGGGACAGGGCAGTACATTCTGGTTTGAACTACTTTTAGCATAGCGAGTACATAGAGATGCAATTTCTTCTCATCGACGATAATCCATATGATCGCGAACTGATCAAGCGCACCCTGCAAGGGATATTTCCCGATTCAACATATAGAGAGGTCATTCATCAACAAGCATTTGATGAAGCCTTGAACGAGTTAAACTATTCAGTCATCTTTACCGATTATCGTCTGAAGTGGACAACGGGGATTGATGTCCTCAAAGCGATTCGCGCTCGTTCGGCTACGCTGCCGGTCATCATGGTCACAGATACAGGAAGCGAAGAGATTGCCGCCGAAGGGATGAAGATCGGGCTGAACGATTATGTCTTAAAAACGCATCTCTCGCGCCTCCCTCTCGCGATCAAAGAATGCCTTGAACGCGTCCAACTGCAAACCGAATATCAGGAATTACAGGCGCAGATGCAGCAAACACAGAAAATGGAGAGCCTGGGCCTGCTGGTCAGCGGCATTGCCCACGACTTCAACAACCTCCTCACCGGCATCATGGGTCACGCTCAACGCGGCATGGCGCAAACGGCAGAGCAACAGCCGGAGTTGTATGACAACTTTCAGCATATCCACGATCGCGCCTCACATGGAGCACGTATGACGCGGCAATTGTTGGCCTTCGCGCGTGGAACATCGATCGAGCCAAAATATATCAATCTGAACGATCAGATCAGCTCACTGCTGGATTTTTTGCAAACCCTGCTCGACTCCAGTATCCAGGTGACATTCAAGCCTGATCCTGCTCTACAAGCCATCTATGCCGATCCAACGCAATTAGAACAGATGCTACTCAACCTCTGTATCAACGCCCACGACGCCATGCCCACAGGCGGCAATCTGGAAATTAGCACCTGCCAGGTAACGGTTGAAAAGGGTAAGCACCATTTGCACTCATATCTCTCCATCGGCTCGTATGCGCAGGTCAACATACGCGATACCGGAATCGGCATGGATGAAGAGACCCAGCTCCGCCTCTTTGAACCGTTCTTCACCACAAAAGATGTTGGGCGAGGCACCGGCCTGGGGCTTTCCGTCGTCTATGGCATCATCAAGCAGCATCATGGCGAGATTCGCGTACAGAGCAAACTCGGACAGGGTACGACGTTTTCCCTCTATTTTCCCATCGCGGAGTCGCCAGCAACTGAGGAAGAGACGCAACCAGAGCAGCAGAGCGACGAGATACCACAACAAACGATGGGGTCCGAAACCATTCTCGTCGTCGAGGACGATCCTGACATCCGGCTGATCATCAGTGAGACGCTAGAGGAGCAGGGATATACCATATTGACGGCGGGCGATGGAGAAGAAGGGGTGCATATGTTTGAGCAGCATCACGCCTCGGTCGCGCTGGTCATCGCGGACATCATGATGCCAAAAATGAAGGGAAGAGAGTTTCAAGAACATATCCGCAAGCAGCGCGGCACAACGAAGGTGCTTGTGATCAGTGGCTATCAGGAGATGGACCTGCAACGACGCAACCTGCTCGATCCAGCCAGCGCCTTTCTACAAAAGCCCTTCGGCATCGACGAACTCATCATAAAAGTCAGTGAAATCATTCGCTCTTCCACACAGGACAGGTAGAGGCTAGTTCCAGCTATCATCAGCCAGCGGGAGGGAACACCAGAACGTCGCTCCCTCCCCAGGATAGCTCTCAACGCCCGTCTGCCCTCCATGCTGCCGGATAATGGCCCGCGTAATATACAACCCCAATCCCGGCCCACTTCCAAAGCGGACCGAGCGCCCTACTTCCTGCCTGAAGCTCTCCCAGATCATGTTCTGTTGCGCCGGTGGGATGCCCGGTCCCTGGTCATGCACAGCTACGCGAGCTTCCGTACTACTCACAGTCAGACGAACCGTAATGGGTTGATCGGCGGGCGAAAATCTGAGTGCGTTGGCAAGATAGTTTAAGAGCACCTGCTGAATCCGCTCCGGGTCGGCGATCACGGCCACGATATCATCATCTGGCAAGACTAATTCAATGCTTCTCTGCGCCGCCAGTTCGCGCTGCTGAAGCACAGTTTCGCGCACGATTTCGACCAGATTACACCAGACCGGGGCAATCTCGAAGATGTCGGCCTCGATGCGCGAAGCATCCAACAAATTGCCAACCAGCCGCATTTCGCTACTCACCTGGCGCTCCGCCCGCATCAAGAGATGCTGAAGTTTTGTCAACTGATCGGTCGTATTCTCTGGTAAAGATGACTCCCGCACGCGCTCAAGCAGGCGCTGTGCCTGATGCAATACACCACGGGTGGTCGTCAGCGGCATCCGCAACTCATGACCCACCGTATTCATAAACTCTGCAAAAACCGCGCTCGCTACTGTCTCCGCTGAGGAGGGTGCAAGCTCCTGAGCATGCCGTCTGCGCTCAAGAAATGCCTGAAAATCTGCATCCTCGATCCGGTAGCCCGCACGACCAAAAGGAGTACCTTTCAACTCGCCACTGCGCAGCCAGCGGCGAACTGTATCAAGACTAACACCAAGACGTGCAGCCACATCAGATGTTGTGAGATAAGACGGCATACGCGGTTCACCCTTTCACCTTGACATGTTATCATAAGACATGATAAGAGGTTATAAGATATAGACAGAGAAGCGCATTGGCTTCCTTCTGCCTGAAATTTTCTCCCATATGAGAAGGGAGCATACGTAAGAATGCCTCGAAAAAAGACCGTGGCAGCGAGGTTGAAGCAGCCTCAATCTCTTTTTCAGTCCAACTTTTCTCGCCGCTCACCAGAGCTGGATATTTTTGTAGAGCAATTTCTATCCACCGTGTGTAACACAAGCCGCCGCTGTATCCTTGAACTGCTTGCCAGGACCAACCCGAACGATCCATCCGCACCCAACGAACTACGTTCCGGGGAGATCGCAAAGCAACTTGAATTGAGCAGCGCCACCGTCTCAGAGCATCTCCATCGGCTTGCGGACCTCCATCTGGTGACGACGCGCAAACAGGGAACGGCTGTCTATTATCGCCTGTCAAACCATATCCCGGTCCAGACATTTCTCGATTTTCTCGCTGTCCTGGATCAACACTATCAGAACCAGGAGCAATGAAACGTTTCAGCAGCGAGAGCAAACATTCTCTTGCGCTACCCGCTTCCCAACCTCAGCATTTTCGTTCGTGGACGAAATACTGTATGATTATCTATCATACGACACAAAGGCCATTCCATTCCTGCTTTTCACTCTCCCCCTGATCAACGAGCAACATATCTTTCTTTCGGCCATCACCGAAATGCTATCCTATAAGGAGAAACGAACGGTAGCCGTATGATAACCAGGGAGAGGAAAAAATGCCTGGTGTGACGGCAAAAGCAGAACAATAGAAGCTTCGATCGGAGCGACAAATATGGTCTTGCTTCTAGGATGAGAATATGTTATGAAAGGATTCGGAAGAAAAGAAAATCATCAGTGAGACAAACTGGGGTGTACAAAATATCCATAGTTTGACACTATTGGCTCGGCTGTACTACAATACAAAATGAGGAAGTGTACTTTTGACACTAGCTCATGTGTGCGCACTACGGGCATACATGCAGGATTCACACATAGAGAGAGATGAAGGTTCCCATTCATGGGTACAACGGACACATCCCCCATTTTTATCTTAGTCGGGCTAGCTATTCTCTTCGGCATTCTGGTAATGGTTGTTACCGCATTTCTTGGCCCAAGAAAGCCGACGCCAGAGAAGTTGGCCCCATACGAGTGTGGTATTCAAGAGATTGAAGCGCCGAAACGCCGCTTCCCGGTTAAGTATTTGTTGACTGGCATGTTGTTTATCGCATTCGATATCGAAATTGTTTCATTTTATCCTCTCGCCGTCATGCTTCGCCAGCTCCAACTCTTCGGCCTGATCGAGCTGCTGGTCTTCCTGGCGATATTGATGGTGGGTTATGTTTACGTTTGGCGGAAGGGAGCTTTTTCATGGGAGTAAAAAACCCCTGGGAGCCAGTGCAGACGTACTCGAACACGCAGACCCCGCGCCTGAAGCATGGAGAGCTTCCCATGCATCAGAAGGATGGCGGCTTCGGTGTGCTGACCACGCAGGTTGACAAGATTCTCGGTTGGAGCCGCAGTTCGTCGCTCTGGCCCGCGCTCTTTGGTCTGGCCTGTTGCGCCATTGAGATGATGTCTACCAGCGGCGCTCGCTGGGATCTATCGCGCTTTGGTGCAGAGGTCTATCGCGCCTCGCCACGCCAGGCAGACCTGATGATCGTTGCCGGTCGCTGCTCGGTAAAGATGGCCCCGGTGCTGCGCCAGATTTACGATCAGATGCCCGAACCCAAGTGGGTCATTTCGATGGGAGCGTGTGCTTCTTGTGGTGGTGTATTTAATAACTATGCTATCGTGCAAGGGGTGGACAAAATCGTCCCGGTCGATGTCTACATCCCCGGCTGCCCTCCCACACCTGATATGTTGCTGTTTGGCTTCAACGAACTTCAACGCAAGATCCGTGAAGGCATCCCCAATCCACCCGATCCGCTCAAAGCCAGTGGCCTCAAACTGGTGGGTCCAGTGGGCGAGGAACTGTAAACCGCTTGCTATTGCGGCTGCCTCTTGTCGAGCGGTGACAGCCATCCCTATCAGCAGCGGACGATCTGCAAGAAATTCAATACAACGGTGCGCGACGAGGCGTGCCTGCGGGAACCAGCTTCGACCATTCAGGGGAACCTCTAAGGTTGCCCCATTTTGTTGAGACAGAAAGAGTGCAAAGGCGCATATCTACACAGGCCCGTCACATGGCGCGTGTCATGATAGTCGGGTCATCTTGCTATAAGAGACAAAGGGGCAAACTGAACCCCGTAATGATCATAAACAGGGGTTAGCCCTCGAACTTATTATGAAGTATGTAATTGCGCGATATCAAGAAGATGTAACCATGTATTTTTTGTTCGGAACACAACGAAGAATATAACCACTCTGAAATCGCGCCGTAGGAATGATTGTATGGTCATAACAGCAGCTTCGACAGTGGATATGGTGCGGGGGAAGTTCTCGCAAGCTGTCATTGAAACGGTCGATTATCGCGACGAGCAAACGCTAGTTCTCCAGCCTGAGCAACTGGTGGTGGTGTGCAATTATCTCAAAAAACAACTGCACTACGAGATGCTGGAGACGATTACGGCAGTTGACTGGCTTGAACGAGTCCCTCGCTATGATGTCGTCTATCAACTTTTGTCCCTGGAAAATAAATGTTATGTGCGTCTGAAAGTTCGTGTCGGGCAGCGCCGCGAAGAGCATCCAGAGGTTCCCAGCGTCACCAGTGTGTGGGCCGGGGCCAACTGGTATGAGCGCGAGGTCTACGATCTCTTCGGCCTTATATTCACAGGCCATCCTAAACTGGAACGCATCCTGATGCCTGCCGACTGGACAACGCACCCCTTGCGCAAAGATTACCCCATTTCCGGCTTTGAACTGCCCGAACCGCACTGGGGTGGTCAGGTTCCCTACGACGTTGATCCCGGTGTGGGCCAGCTTTATCAACAAAGCCTGCGCTCACCCGAGGGACGCGAACTCAACGAGAGCCGTCGTCTGGTCAATCCCAATCAGGAGCCAGGTACGCTGAAGACGAGCGAGGAATCAGAATGAAGCAACCAGAAACGATACAACGCACGTATGAGGTAGAAGAGGGCCAGCTGCTCGACGATGGACAGCGCGATGATACGATGACTATCAACATGGGGCCACAACACCCCAGCACGCATGGTGTCCTGCGCCTGATCTTGACCATCGAGGGCGAAACGGTCGTCAAAGCCGTACCCGATATCGGCTTCTTGCATACGGGCATCGAGAAGACCGCCGAGGCCAAATCGTACCATCAGGCACTGGTGCTGACCGACCGCATGGATTATCTCGCCCCCCTCAACAACAATCTGGGCTATTCGCTGGCTGTTGAGAAGTTGCTGGGCATCGAGGACGAGATTAACGATAAGATCAAGTTCGCACGCGTCATCCTGGCCGAGCTACAGCGCATCGCCAGTCACCTTGTCTGGTTGGGAACGTCGGCGCTGGATCTGGGCGCACAGAGTATGTTCCTGTACTGCTTCCGTGAGCGTGAAATGATCCTCGACGTGTTCGAGCTATGCTCTGGTGTGCGCATGATGACCAGCTATATCTGTCCCGGTGGCCTTCAGGCCGAACTGCCTGCTGGCTTCGAGAAGAAAATTCGCGAGTTCACCAGCATCTTCCCCTCGCGCTTGCAGGAGTATCACGACCTGCTCACCAATAACCAGTTGTTCCTCGAACGTACACGCAACGTCTGTTTGCTGAGCAAAGAGGATGCGCTGGCCTTTGGTGCGACGGGAGCCGTGTTGCGCGGTAGCGGCGTGGCCTGGGATATTCGCAAAGCCTTCCCCTACTGCGGCTACGAAAAGTTCGATTTCGATATCCCCGTTGGCAGCGCGGGCGATGTCTACGATCGCTATCTGGTGCGCATGCTTGAGATGGAACAGAGCCTGCGAATCATCAATCAGGCGCTGGAAGGGTTGCCGACCGGCCCCTATCGTGTGGAAAACAAGAAAGTGGCCCCGCCTCCCAAGTGGCAGATCACCGGCAGCATGGAGGCGCTCATCCACCACTTCAAGCTGTTCACCGAAGGATACCGTCCACCGAAAGGCGACGTATTCGTGCGTACAGAGTCGCCAAAGGGCGAGTTGGGCTTCTACATGGTCAGCGATGGCTCTGCGAAACCGTATCGCATGCATGTGCGCGGCGCATCGTTCGCCAACTTACAGGTGCTTCCTAAGATGGTTGAGGGCAGCTTCCTCTCCGATGTGATCGCGGCAATTGGCAGCATTGATATTGTGCTGGGTGAGGTAGACCGCTAATTGTTCATACAGGAATTTCGTAGCCGCGGGGGGGGTGGGGGGGGGGGGGGCGTTAGGTGGGGAATGCTCGCGGGGGGGGAAAAAAAAAGGGAAAGATTATTGTGGGGGGGGGCGGACCCCCCGCAGGACACAGGGGGGTTGTTGAGGATTTTTTATAGAA
>JAICIM010000542.1 GCA_025928885.1 Ktedonobacteraceae bacterium
AACAACACTTTGGTCGTACAAAACCCCGCGGCCCCTGTCTACCCACTACCACCCCCGCCCCGCGCGGGCTGCGCCATTTCTCCCCCAAACCCCCCACCCCCCATATACCCCCCCGCGGCTACGGCCTATAAGCAAAAAGAGAGGCGATGTCGGGGCTGGTTCCCGGCTTCGCCTCTCCCCATATCACACAGAGAAATTCTTATCGATCACGTCTACTCAAACGGCTGGAGATACTCTCTCTCGGCCTCCCACATCTCGTCGAAGAGATCGCTAATCTCGGCGGGCGAGCAGACAGCAGCTGTCAGCGGATCGAGCAGCAACGCATAGCGTGCGGCCTCTTTGTTGTGCGTGAGCAGCGCCTCGCACATCAACGTATGCACCGCCATATGGCTGCGGTTGAGCGCCGCGAGTTGTTCCGGCAATGGGCCAAAATGCGTCGGCTGCACGCCATTGCGATCCACCAGACAGGCCACCTCGACGCAGCCATCGGGCAGATTGTCGATCAGCCCCGTATTGCGCACATTGCCATAAATGACGGTGGGCTGATGCTTCACAATCGCCTCAATAATGTATGAACCGTACTCGTGGCTGCGATGGAAGGGCATCTCTTTCTTCCCTTCGAGCATCTCATGGATAGAGGCGTCGTTCTTCTCCCTCCACGTCGGCCAGTTATTGGCATAGAAACCCGTTCCGCCCAGATAGCCGTCGCGAGCATAGCGTTCGATCAACTCGGGCCGCTTGCGGAAATAAGGGACGTATTCAGAGAAGTGGCCGCTGCTCTCCGTAACAAACGCGCCAAAGTATCGCGCCATCTCCAGACGCACGGGATCGCGCTCATAGACCTCCGGCAGCTTCATGCGCTCCAGCAGGCGAGGATACATGTCCTCCCCGTTATGGCGCAAGACCGTGAACCAGGCGTTATGGTTGATGCCAGCGCAGCGCCATTCCAGCTCTTCGTAAGGGACTTGCAGATAATCGGCCAGCTGGCGCGAACTACCCTGCACGCTATGACAGAGGCCAACCGTGCGCATCTTCGTGCCGGTCAGGGCGGCATATGTCAGGATCGACATCGGATTGGTATAGTTGAGCACCCAGGCAGAGGGGCAGAGTTCTTCGGCATCGTGCAGGATATCGAGCCAGGCCGGGCCGGTGCGCAATGCCTTGAAGATTCCGCCAGGGCCGATGGTATCGCCAATACACTGATTCACACCATACTTCATCGGGATATCGAAGTCGTGGCGCACATTCGCCAGGCCCGCCACCTCAATCGTGTTAATCAGGAAATCGCTGCCACCCAGTACTTCGCGCCGCTCGGTTGACGCCTGCACGCTCCAATGCTTGCCGCTGCGCTCAACGAGCTTCTCGGTAATCTGTCGCGCCAGATCCAGACGAGTTGGATCAATGTCTACCAGAACGATCGTTCCCTCTTCCAGACCTTCAACCTGAAGAATATCCGTTACCAGCTGGCGGGCAAATACGGCACTTCCAGCACCCAGAAAGGTAATCTTTGGCATCGTCGTTGAAACTCCTCTTCACATGATTGCTTGTTCGCTCTGCCTCTCATTTGCTCAACAAACGACTGCGACAGGCGAGAGACAGCACACTCCTGATCGCTGGTCGGGAAACAATCTATCTTTTTACGTTGCGGCAGGGCCGGTCGAATGACGCACAACCAGATTGGTCGGCACGATCAGCGGCGACGGCTCCTCCTGCTCATCGTCAATCATTGTCAGCAATCGCTGCACCGCGCCCTCGCCCATTGCGCGTCGATCCTGCCGAACCGTCGTCAAGGGGGGATAGGTGTAGCGACACAGGTCCACATCGTCAAAGCCCGTCACAGAAACATCATCCGGCACCCGTAAGCCGTGCTCATATAAAGCTCGCAAGATGCCGACCGCCATGAGATCGCTGCCCGCCACAATTGCCGTAAAGTCGCGCCGTTCGTTAAGCAACGTTTGAGCTGCTTCATAGGCGTTATCGGTATCCCAGCCACAGGCACGCACCAGCGTCGGGTCCATCATCAATCCGGCCTGAGCCAGCACTTGTTGCGAACCGAACAGGCGCTCCATCCCTGGCAGATCCATCGTCTGACCGATGATAAAGGCGATGCGGCGATGCCCGAGCGCGAGGAGATGCTCAACAACCTGCCGCGCACCATCGGCGTTGTCGCTTTTGACATACGTTGCCCGCTTCCCCTGGCCCATGCTATCGATAAAGATCGTTGGAATATCGGCCTGAATCAAGCCCCGGGTCCGCGAGTCGTCGGGACCAAGCCCGAGCATTACCGTTCCCGCCACACGCCGCGTGTGCAGGCTGCGAATATACTGCTCCGGGGAGGCGTTTTGGGGACGCGAGGGCATCAGGAGATCATAAAAGGCTGATGCCGCCGCCTGCTCGATGTGCTTGAGCAGATCGAGGTAGAAATAATGCCTCGTCTGTCCCAGTTCCGAAAGGGATAATCCCGCCTCCTGGGGAAACAGACCCAGCGCGATTACCCGCGAACGCTGCCGCACCAGACTCTGTGCAACCACATCGGGTTCATAGCCAAGCGACGCAATCGCCTCGTGAACACGCTGTCTCATTGCGGGGCTGATGCGCGGCGACCCATTGAGCACTCGCGACACAGTAGTTCGCGAAACTCCAGCGGCTCGTGCCACCTGCTCACTTGTCACCATCGCAAACCTCCAACAATTTGTTTACACGTGTGTACTCATTACTCTCAAGTATTCCATCAAAAAACGCCAATGTCAACCCTTTCACCGCGTGATTCAGAATTTTCAGCCCGCCTCATACTTGCTCATGTGTAAACACGTGTGCATAAGGCTGAGAAAACCATACTGCAATGGCGACAAAAAACATTGCAGATCATCTTTTTAGGAGAGCAACCGCATCAAAGTTGCGATTATATATCAGTCTCTTGTTTTTCGTGCGAAAATGCAGTATGCTGTATTTCAGCAGTAGAGTTTTGGAGGCACAAATGGACAAAATAGCTTCTCATCATGATACGGCCTCACGTTCAGCCACGCAAACGCTTTTACTGAGTTGCGGTATACTTGCATCGGTACTCTTTACAACAACATATTTACTTGAGGGTGCATTGCATCCCGGCTACGATCTGCTGCGCCAAACCATCAGCTCGCTTGAATTAGTCGGCAATGGTTGGACTCAACAGGTGAATTTCATTGTGTTTGGTCTTTTGATCAGCTGTTTTGCGGTGGGGATACGGAAAGAACTCTCAGGTGGCTTCGGCGCAACTGCATTTCCGATTTTACAGGTATTGGTGGCCCTGGGACTGATTGTTTCAGGCATATTCGTTGCTGATCCACTGCATACAATCGGTGACTATATCTCCTTTCTTGCGCTCATCATAGGCTTCTTTGTGATTGCTCGCAGGTTCGCTCAGGAGCCTGATTGGGGTCTAGGGTGGGTGATATACTCAATTGCCAGCGCACTTCTCATGATGGGTTTCCTGGCGGCCTTTGGTACAGCGCTGACTCATGGTGGGCCAGCTGGGTTGTTTGAACGGTTGGCAGGTCTTGTCCGATCCATCTGGACTATCCTGCTAGTAGGGCGCTTATTGAGCGGAATAAAGTTCTCTCCTCAAAGCTAGCTTCAAATACTTGCCAAAATGGGAAAGATTTTCATACCTCACGTCAATGCTTGACAAAGAGGCGTACCCTGCTGTTATACTCTTGCTAGCCCTGGCACAATTGAGATGGGAGAGGAAACGTTTTCAAGGCAACCAGGGATCAGAGGGGATACGCATACACGATGGCAAATATTCTAGATGTCGCCCAGTTAGCAGGCGTGTCTATTTCAACGGTATCGCGCGTTTTTAACGGTACGGCCCGGGTCAATCCAGAGGTGGCGGCGCGTGTGCTGGCAGCTGCCCAACAACTGCACTACCAGCCCAACAAAGCGGCGCAATCGTTGCGGGCCAAGAAATCGACCATCATCGGCCTGCTCATTAGCGATATCCAGAATCCCTTCTTTACGACGCTCATTCGAGGTATAGAGGATGTCGCGCACAGCAATGGCTATAGCGTGATCCTCTGCAATTCCGATGAAGATCCACAAAAAGAACAACAATATATCGAGGTATTATGCGCCGAGCGGGTAGCAGGTGCAATTATTGTTCCAACGCGTGAAACGCCCCCAGGGCTGGAGCTTTTTAAAGAGCACAATATCACCGTGGTTGCGGTAGACAGGCGCGTGCGGGACCGCGATACCGATGTGGTGCTTATCGATAATCGATGCGGCGCATATGAGGCCACAACCCACCTGATTGAGAATGGCTATCGTCGCATCGGCATCATTACCGGTCCGCGCACGACAACCACAGGGAGGGAGCGGCTCGAAGGCTATCGTCAGGCCTTGCAGGATGCCGGTCTTCCGCGCGATCCACAACTGGAATGCTATGGCTCGTTTAAAGAGGTGAGCGGCACTCAATGCGTCTATGAGCTGCTGGCAAGGGACGTGCAGATGGATGCGCTCTTTGTGACCAACAATCTGATGACGCTGGGAGCTATGGAGGGGCTACATCAGCGGCAGCAACGCATCCCCGCTGATATCGCCATCGTCGGCTTTGATGAGATGCCCTGGGCCGCCCTTAGCCCGATCTCGCTGACCACCGTCACCCAACCTGTCTATGAGCTGGGCAGCACAGCCGCTTTACGCCTCTTCCAACGCCTGCGCAATCCCAGCGCTATGACGCGCCAGGAGATTATTCTTACACCAACGCTGCGCATTCGCAGCTCCTCCCGTACACGCTCCATCGCTGGCAACTAGTACAATCCTGCATTTCGCGTTTCAACCAGGAATCTCTCTCCTCCTCTGCATCATTTAGCTAATTCTGTATCCGCTTGCCCTCTCCACACAGCTGGCTGCCACCTTTGGGTTAAGAA
>JAICIM010000694.1 GCA_025928885.1 Ktedonobacteraceae bacterium
GAGAATGTGGCTACCCGGCGCGATAAAGTCGCGCAACTACGAAAAACGTTATTAACTGCTATACACACCCAGCTCATAGATACGCGCTGCCACGGATTGCGTGCTGGATTGCGGATTGGTGATGTTCAGTTGCACGTAACGAGCGGTTTGAGGGCTGATGGTATGGGTGGTGGTGTTCTGCGTATTGCCGGTAACGGTGACGACGGTTGTCCAGTTTGTGCCGTCGCTGCTGAGCTGAATGTTGAAGTCGCGCGTGTTCCAGGCCGTATTCTCTCCGCCAGCCCCGGCGTGTTGAATGGTAAATCGAGCGATGCTCATACTGCTTTGCAGGTCCACACGCAGCCAGTACTTGCCGCCCGTGCCGCCAGAACACCATTTGCTGTTGTTCGTAATGCTGCCGTCCACCGCTTTATTGGGCGTTTCCGAAGATGTGCAGGAGCTATCGGCGCTGGCTGGCTTGTTGAGGGCGAGATTGGTGCTGCTGAAAGGGATGGCGGCGTTGATAGCATCCAGCGCGGAACTCTGGCGCGAGGCGTCGGCGCTATCGAAGGGACCATACCACTGCAACCCAAGCTGATTGGCGCTGTTGTGATCGTTTGCCCAGATGGAATCGACGTTACGCGTAATAAAATCGTGGTATGCTTGCTTGCCGTCGGTCTGGTAGAGGTAGTAGAGGTTGCGCATGAAGATGCCCTTGAATTGAGATGCATCGCCGTTGCAGCTAGTTTCGCACGGCTCTTTGAGAATGCCGTTGGCGTTAATCAGCGTGCTGGTTGCGGCATTGGCGATGGCCTCCGCTTTGCTCAGGTAGGAAGAGTTGCCGGTGATTTTATAGAGATCAGCAAGGCCAGCCAGGATGACGCCCTGATTATAGGTCCAGGTGGTTTGTCCGTTGTTGTGGCACGAGCTATCGAGGCCGTCGTTGATCAGGTTGGAGCTGTTAATCATGCCGCTGTTGTTGAACCAGTTCCACTCCTGGTTGCTCCAGTCGAGATAGCTGCCGCTGCCGCTATCGCCAGGCGTGCGTTGATGCAGGCTGGTGGCGAGGGCCAGGAAGAGTTCGTTCGGGATGGCGTTCTTGTAGCTGCGGGCCTTGCTCCACCAGATGCCACCGCCACAGGTAGTGTCCCAGCCACCCTTCATATCGTTGAAGATCGTTTTCGCCATCGTTAGATAGCGGCTATCGCTGGTGAGATCGTAGGCTTTGACCCAGGTTAAGGCCCACCAGCCCTCGTCGTCGTAATAATCATTGAGGAAGTTGCCCGAAGCGTTTGTGTTATAGGTAGTGGCAATGTCGCCAGTGTAGGCGGTGTTGCCGGTACGGGAGGAGTAGTCGATGATCGCGCCCAGCGCATTTGCTGAGTTCCACCAGCCGGTGGTATTAAACTGGCCGTTGGAGCTATTGTACCATCCTTGTAGCGTTGCAGTGGCTGCATCTGCATAGGCGCGATAGCTACCAACTGCATAGCTAGTCGAAGACATGAACGGTACACCGAACAATACGAGATTCACTACCAGTACACATACGAGCCGTCCTGCTTTACTCCATCTTCGAGCGTGTAAAAACATAGCCTGAACTCCTTTTCAGTTGCTACAGCGCCGTCATCTCCAGTGTTGACAGCGTTGTCATTACTGTACCATTACCGTGCAGATATTGTCAACTGGTTTAAAAAGGGTATTTAGGAGAGGTGTAGCAAGAACAAGGAATCTTTGCTACAATGAATGACGGTTGCAACGAAGGCAGAGACGAGGGAAATGATGTAATGCTAAACGAACATGGTTTCTCCAGTGACGAGCAGGGATCATTTGGCGAGGGGAGTGTTGACGCGAGTAAAATCAGGCCGACCATGCAGAGCGTGGCGAAGGCGGCGGGTGTCAGCTTGAAGACGGTTTCGCGCGTGGTAAATAATGAGCCAAATGTGGGCATAGATACGCGCGAGAAGGTTAGCAAGGCAATTGAAGAGCTGAGTTTTCGTCGCAATGATCTGGCCAGGAATCTGCGTCAGGGCCAGATCTCCACAACGATCGGCCTGATTATTGAGGATATTGCGAACCCCTTTTACTCTAATATTGCGCATGGAGTTGAGAAGGTTGCGCAGCGCTATCACTATATGGTGATTATCAGCAATTCTGAAGAGAATGCGCAGCGTGAGCAGGAGCTTTCCAACGCCCTGTTTCGTCGTCGCGTGGCGGGACTGCTGATCGTTCCGGCCAGCCATGACCATAGTTATCTGCTGCCAGAAGCACGGCTGGGGACGCCAATCATTTTTCTGGATCGTCCGCCGGATCATCTGTATACCGATACGATTCTCTTAGACAATCGTGGTGGAGCGCGTAAGGGCATTGAGCACTTGATCGCGCATGGGCATCGGCGTATCGGCGTGATCGGCGGTGATCCACAGGTGTACAGTGGAGCCGAACGTCTGGCAGGCTATCGCGAGGCGCTGGCGGCGCACGCCATTCCATATGATGAGGCGCTGCTGTGCTCGAATCGTGATGAGCCGCTCAAAGCGCAGGAGGCCGTGTACGAACTGTTAACGCTTGCTGATCCGCCAACCGCGCTGTTCACGACGAATAACCGCATCAGCATCGCCGTAATTCGCGCCTTGTATAGCATGCAGCGCCAGGTCGCGTTGGTTGGTTTTGACGACTTTGAGCTTGCGGAACTGTTGCCAGTGCCGATCACCGTGATTGCGCACGATGCTGCGGCGCTGGGCGAACAGGCCGCCGAATTGCTCTTTGCCCGTTTACATGGAGATGATCGTCTACCGCAGCATCTGATAATCCCGACCGAACTGGTAGTGCGAGGCTCTGGCGAGTTGCCACCTGAATAACTGTCTAAAGGAGAGCGTGTTTTGCTAAGACATGATATCGGGAGAAGAGAAGCATGGTATCAGTAGGTGTAATTGGGAGTGGAGCCTGGGGGACGACGCTGGCGCTGCTCCTCTCCAAAAAAGGTATTGCGACGACGCTCTGGGATCATCGACCTGAACGGGCTGCGACAATGCAGTTGCGGCGTGAGAATAGCGACTTTTTGCCCGGCTTCCGTTTCCCAGATACTTTGCGGGTGACGGGACAGATCGCGGAGGCCGTGCAGGGCAAAGAGATGCTGGTGCTCGTCACGCCCTCACAGAAGATGCGTGAAAATCTGCGTCTGCTAGCTCCATATTTAGGAGAGAAGACCCTGCTCCTCAACGCCAGCAAGGGTATAGAGATTGGCAGCCTCAAACGGATGAGCGAGATTATCGTTGAAGAGTTGCCTGCAACGAACGGGCGTGTTGCCACATTGAGTGGTCCCAATCTCTCGCGTGAAGTGGCGCAGGAAAAGCCGACGGCGGCAGTGATTGCTTCCACCGCATACGATGTGGCGGTGGAGTATCGCACACTGCTGACCACATCCAGCTTTCGCGTCTACAACTCGCA
>JAICIM010000642.1 GCA_025928885.1 Ktedonobacteraceae bacterium
CCAACTCAAGCAGCACGCTCGATGCACGGCGCTCCAGCTCGATCTGACATGTTCCCGTTCCCAGCAAGGTCAATCTGCTCATGATCCCACCTCTCTACGGTTTTTTGTGAATGCCGCCTCGCTTCTCTTTCCGCTGGTACATCAGCCGAACCGCTTTCTCACGAATACGACGGGCAGGCGGATAATCCTGATCGATGCGTACGGCCCGCTCTGCCGCGTTGACCGCCTCGCGATAGCGTTCCAGCCGATAGAGTGTGTCGGCCTTCATCGTCCAGAAGCGCACATTGGCGGGATCAAGCTCCAACACATGATCCAGCGCCGTGTTCGCCTCCTCATACTCGCCCAGGCCGCGCCGACTGCGCATATAGTTCTCCCAGGCAAACAGGCTCTCTGGCAGATGCTTGATCAGTTCCCAGGTGACATCTTTCAGACTGCCATACATCTCTAATGTCCGAAACGCCATCGCCGCATGCGTCAATGATGGAACATCTGAGGGGGCGAGGTTGAGCGCTCGCAGAGCGTTTTCGGCGGCATCTTGCATTCGTCCCATCTGACAAAGCACCTGCCCCTTCATCTGAAGCGAGAAGAGAAATACGGGATCGCATTCCAGACTCCTGTCAAACGCCTCCAGCGCCTCTATGTTGTGCTCGAAGTTAAGCAGTGCCATCCCCTTATTTGCCCAGGCGCGGGCATCTTCGGCGTTGAGTTCGACGGCACGCTGAGCACTGCGCAATGCATCGGCAAACCTTTGCTGCAACAACTGTAGCCCGCTACGATTGACCCAGGCCAGCGGCAGGTTTTTATCTAACAGCAGCGCTTGATCGTTGGCGATGGTTGCTTCAGAGAGACGTTCTAGTTTTTGTAAGGCCCGCGCTTTATAGGCCAGCCCGATCGCCGATGTTGGGGCGAGGGAAAGCAACTCCTCGGCTACGCTCAACAGTTGTTCGTACCGACCTGCTCCGTCGAGTACATGCGACAGACCGGCCAGCACCTCTTCTCCCGGTCCCTCAAGCTCGATTAATTGCTGAAATTCCGCCGCCGCCTTCTCCCAGTCACGGTGCAATAGATCTTGTTGCGCCTGTTCATGCAATTGTGCAATATGTTTTGCTACAGGGAGTTTCCCGTTCTGCTCTTTCACTACTTCTCTTTCCTCTATAAATGGGGTTTCCTGTAATATCCCCTCTGCACGCATTATTTCTTTATCCAAATTTTTTAAGACTCCTGCACTGTAGTTTTCTTATTATCTCACTATCGATGCTCACGAACAAGCCCCCCCATACCATCGAGGCTCTTTTTTGCTCTCATTTTTCTATCAAAAGATTTGCAGTCAATGTATGCTTTCAACCATTGTTCCAATTCATACAAACATTTTACAAATTCCTCACGATTTTCTTATGATCGTTCTGTACAGTATAAGCAGATAAGAAAACGAACGTGTAACGTGTAGTAATTGTCAAGGGTTGAACTATTGTCAGGTTGCTAGAGCTAAGCGTGGAGGTGCGATGATGCTCTCAGATATACATAACGATCATACATTACCATATCAGACACCACAACAACCGTACTGGCCGGTCGAGCAGCAAGCCCGTAGCTCATCGACACCGCTACAATATGATGATCCGATGGCCGCGCCACCGCCGCCGCCATCGCAGAAGCCGCCAACGAAGCGATCGGGCGGAGGCCCACGTGCTGGCGCTATCTTTGTACTGGCGCTCGTTCTGCTGCTTGTCTTTGGTACTGGCCTGTTCGCTGGTTGGCAGTTTGCAACCAGCAGAGCCGATCACGCCGCAACCAGCACATTGCAGCCGGGAACAAGCGCTCAGCCCACTGTGCCAGCGTTGACGGGCAGCAATATCGAGTCTGTGCGCGAAGCTGCCATCGCGAAGGTGAAGCCCGCCGTCGTGCTGGTGAATACACAGTCCGGCCTCGGTTCGGGCGTGGTCATTGATAAGCGCGGCTACATTGTGACCAATAACCATGTTGTGACAAATGCACGCACCATTGAGGTGATGTTCTCGGATGGCACTAAAGTTGCCGCTCAGGTCGCGGGAACCGATCCTGCCGATGATCTGGCCGTCTTGAAGATCAACCCGCCTGCCCATATGACGGTGGCGACGCTGGGGGATTCGTCCAAGTTGAAGGTCGGCCAGGAAGTGCTGGCGATTGGCAACCCGCTGGGGATTACGCAGACCGTGACGAAGGGTATCGTCAGCGCATTGGGGCGAACCGTTTCTGAGCCAGCCAGCCAGACCAGCGCCGGTGCCACGATTCCGAATGCCATTCAGACCGATGCGCCGATCAATCCCGGCAACAGCGGCGGCGCGTTGATCGACCTGCAGGGGAACCTGATCGGTATTCCCACGCTGACGGCGATTGATCCTGAGTTCAATGCTCCTGCCAGCGGCGTCGGTTTTGCGATCCCGTCCAATCGTGTGAGCTTTATCGTGCCGCAGATTATCAATGACGGCAAAGTGACACATACCGGACGTGCGGCGCTTGGGGTGCGGGTTGCTTCCGTCGATGCGAGAATGGCTCAGCAGGATAACCTTTCGGTGGATCATGGCCTGCTCATCGCCGATGTGGTTCGCGGTGGACCCGCTGAGCAAGCTGGCCTTCAGGGGGGCGATGTGATCGTTCAGGTCAACAATCAGGATGTCGTGGATACTTCGTCGCTGGGTGATGTACTCGTGAATAAGAATCCGGGCGATAAGGTGTCGGTGAAAATCTATCGCGGTAACCAGCAATTGACCATGACCGTCACGCTGGGAGAGTTACAGGCACAATAATACCACTTCTTCAAACTTTTCTCTCTTCTTGTGTGTAGTGTGACGCGGGAAAGAGCGTGAGGGACAAATGTTCTCCACGCTCTTTCTTTTTTTATGAAGAGGCCGGATGCTTCTCCTTCTCCACTCCCGCCTCCGCTCCACTTTCTGGCGCTGTTTTGCTCTGACTACGCCGACCGGTGAGCAGCACGCCAATAAAGAAGACGATCCAGCCAACGGCCATGATGAGCCAGAAGGTGCTTTGCAGGCCCAGGAAGCGGGCAAGGCTCCCGGCCACGCCGTTGAGGATAGCACCGGCCAGGATCAAAACATTGGCCCGCAGTAAATTGGCCGTGTGCAGCCCCGCAACCTGTGCTTGATGGCGCAACAGCTTCCAGCCCGAATAGACGGCAACACCTCCAACTGCAACCACGCCCAGCGTATTGAGAATAATCGTCATCACCAGCCACGCGCCCGCTTTGAGCGTTCCAGTGCCGGGCGTGCCTGCGATCTGACTGAGCCGAGGCAGATCAATGCTGGCTTGAAAGATCAAGACGGCGGCAAGCAGGCTCATAATGCTCAAAATAATGAAGCAGACCCGCACAAAGCGGGGGGTGCTGACCAGTGCCAGACTGCCCAGTCCCAACCAGGAGGGCATCAGCGCACCACCCAGAATGTAGTACAGGCGAAAGAAGAGGATACCAGCGCTGCTGATCGGTTGCGCTACCAGCATGTTCACATAAAAGAGCGTGGCGAGGAAGGCCATCGTGAGGGCAATGGTCCAATAGAGTTGGTAGATGCGGCGGCGACGTAGATATTGACGTAAGATAACCCAGGCGAACAATGCAGTTACGACAACGTTCACTGCGGGGGGGATAAGCAAAATAGCGGTCTCCATGACACAAACGGCCCTTCTCTCTATCGATACTGTGCAAAAATTACATAAATTGCAAGCCTCTTACTTTTGATTACCTATTTTATCAGGTACATATACCATACAGAAAACTACATAAGCATGCAATCAGAGGGACTTTTGCCAAAAGAAAAAGAGGGCTGCGCTTGCAACCCTCTGATACATGAGTTTTTACAAACCGTTTCGTAGCCGCCGGGGGGGGGGGGGGGGGATCTGGGCGGCAGGCCGACGAAGACCCGGGGGCGCTCACGGGGGTAATAGTTGTAATTGAGTTATATGATA
>JAICIM010000094.1 GCA_025928885.1 Ktedonobacteraceae bacterium
CCTTACAACGGACGGGATCACCCTCATCTGAGAGAAATTGGCTGGCCGCTTTGGGCTATTCTGCTCGCGCTGCCTGATCGTTCAAATGTGTCACATGGTTTTGAACCATGCCTAAAGAAGATATACGTCCTGTATGAGGATAAGAGAGCTTCTTTGTGAAAATAAAAGAGACGCATATCCTACGATATACGCCTCTCTGGTGGTATCTCAAAACATTCTCTACGGTTTTCCAATCCCAAAGACTGCGCCCGGATTGTCGGTCGGGGTGGCGTTGGTGGGAACGTTGAAGGTGACGGGCTGGTTGAATTTGCTCAGATCGACGGTGGTGTCGAAGTTAGTTGAGATGGTTTTCGGCACCTCGCTACCCATTCCGGCTGTATCCGCCAGCATGTTTAGCTTGAACTGAGTGCGATGGATATAGAACTGAGATTCGTCGATCCAGACATCGATGGTCGATTTGAACGATTTTGTATGATCGATCAACGCGTTGATGTTCTGCTGTCCAAGCGTGCTCTTTAGATCAGGATTGTTGTTCAACAGTTGTTTCAATGCATCTTTGTTGAGATCGGCTGAGATGTGGCGCAGGTTCACTCCGTTGAGCGCCTCGGTGCCATGATCGGTAATGCTGGCCTGCGTTGCTAGTCCCAACAGCGCGTTCTGATCGAGTTTGAGGCCGGCCAGAGGATTACCCACATAGTTCTCTAAGGTACTCTGGTTCAATACATACCACTGCCCCTGCTCGTTCTTCACATACAGCTTGTCGCCCTGTGTCACCTCAGAAAGATTGGTCGTCCCATTCAGAGAAGTGACCGTCAGATTGAGCTGCTGATCGGGGAGAACCTGATCTCCGCTGCCTTTCACAGAGACCGTCAGGTTCTGCGGTGCGGGCGTTCCCGTCACGGTCGGCGTCACAGCTGGATTGGTGGTGCCAACGGTGGCCGTAGCGTTAGCGCCGCTCGTCTGAATGTTGTTGGTCAGTTGTATCTCCATATGTGATGATTTGAGCTTTTGCATCGCATTGGAGCTGTTCTGAAGCACCTGCAACGGCGTCAACGAGCTGGTTGTTGTACCGGTCGTTGTTTGCGAACACGCACTTATGAGCATTACTACAGTTGTCATGATGACAAAAAGAATACTATATCGTATCCGTGGACTCATCGGAAAACTCCTTATGGATCTTCCGGGAAACCTCAAAAATGAACCGTTTCCCTACGACGAGAGATCAGGTGATGGCCTGCTCCCGTATCCCTACCATAGAAACATTAACAAGACGCACATATGATTGCCCATGTATAAATTACCCACGTAATCGCAAGGCATGATTTGCAATTCCATCGCTTACGATTAGTACTGCCAGTTTCGAGGAAACCGGCACGTTATTTGTTATAGTATTGATACGTAACAAAGGTATAGAGCGGTTTCTAGTGAGGGCTGGTATCCTCTCCCATTGCCCGGGCCAGATAATTGCGTTAGGATGGAGTATGCGAAAGATTTCACCTGCCTCCTGCTACAAGCATGACTATTGTATCCTTAGCTTTGTAGAGGGGTGCCTGTTGGTGCAGAGCAAACGTATAGTAAGTATGGAAGGATAAGAGCGATGAGCATTGAACCGTTGCGCATCCGGGTTGACGACACAACAGAGTTGCGCACATTGGAGGAGCGTGATGCAAGCGTTTTTTATCATTTGATAGATAGCAATCGCGCCCATTTGCGCACATGGTTGCCCTGGCTCGATAGCACGGTTTCAGTGGATGACGAGCGTATGTTTATTCGCCTGGCTCAAACGCAATATATAGAAAACAAAGCGATGACGTGTGGGATCTGGTATCGAGGGCAGGCGGCAGGCACGATTAGCTATCATCCCGTCGATTGGGTGAACCGCAAAGTAGAGATTGGCTACTGGCTGGGTGCGGAATTTCAGGGCAGAGGATTGATGACGGATGCCTGTAAAGCGATGATCGAGTACGCATTTTCCAGGTTGATGTTGAACAAAGTAGAGATTCGCTGTGCGATCGGCAATCTGAAAAGCTGCGCCATTCCACAACGGCTTGGCTTCACACACGAAGGGGTTATTCGGCAGGGCGAGTGGCTTTACGATCACTTCGTTGATCTTAACCTGTATGGCTTGCTTGTCAGAGAATGGGCGCATAGCTCACGTTCGTAAGAGAGAGCTGGTCGGGTCAGATGATAACTTGAAAAGATCAGGGGAAGAACGAGTAGAGGCAGAGAGCATACGTGCGGACTCACCTGCAACTCATGGCACTCAGCAGCGTATTTCTCTTATATGAGGTATAATGTTACTGGTAAATTTCTCTATCCCAGGTCCAGCAAGTGCCTGACTGTAGGGCTATGTTGACAGATCCTCTCAGGTTTTCAGGCATCGGGGGAGCCAGCGGGTGTAGCAACCGCGTCCCTATCGCACAACCTGTATTGTCACGGATAGGAATGATATGAAGTATGAAGAAAAGCATGGCTCCCAATTCGTCATTCTATAATGAAAGCATGCGTCATTGGCCTGGAGCGCTGATGGTGGTGGGAATGCTCTGTTGCTTGTTTGCAACGGTCTTTGTCAATCCAGCAACCACCTATGCAGATAGCGTCCCCGGCGGCAATATCTCTGATCCGGTTGTCCGGGCGGTCGATATTGCCAAGCCCTCGGTTGTGCGCATTATTACCACGCTCCCATCGCACCTGATCGTGCATCTATCACAGGGGGATGTGAGCTTTCCCCAGCAGAACAGCACGAGCCAGGTAGCGGTCAATGGTGCCTATATGTTGCAGGTGTCGGGTACAGGTGCGTTTATCACCTCTCAGGGTGATATTCTGACCGCCGATCACGTGGTAAATCCCCCAAAAGATCAGGAGATGACGCAGTTTCTGGATAAAGTCGCGGCTCCTGACGTGGCAAAATATATCAATGGTCAGGGGGGAAATCAGGTCACTGCCGACCAGGTGCAGCAGCAGCTTGATAGCGGCCAGATGCGTTCGACCCCCTCTTTCGATCAGGCGACAAGCGAGGTCTTATTAAGCACTGATTATACCGGGACTCTGGATGCCGCGACGTTTAGCGATATCCCCGCCAGCATTCACAAGACGGTCGATAAGATCAAGGCACAGAGCGCAGTTAATCAGAAAGATGTCGCCATCGTTCACGCGCCTTTTACTGATACGCCAAGTATTCAACTGGGCGACTCTTCTACAGTGCAGACACAGGACGAGTTGACCATTATTGGTTTTCCTGGCAACGGCGATGTCAGCAATAAACCAACCGATCTGCTTACCTCTTCGGTGAACAAGATCAACGTTAGCTCGATTAAATCGACCGATACCGGAGCGCCTCTGATCCAGGTGGGAGGCAATGTGGAGCAGGGCGATAGTGGTGGTCCTGCGCTCGACAACAATGGCAATGTGGTTGGTATCGTGAGCTTCGGCATCGTTTCTAATCCGGGCGCACCTGCCGGGACCAGTTTCTTGCAGGCCAGCGCCAGTGCGCTCGATCTGGTCAAATCGCTGGGATTGGATACGACGCCCGGGACGTTCCAGAAGCTCTGGAGCCAATCGTTCACCGCTTATGCCGCCACAACGCCGGGACATTGGAGCCAGGCCCAGAAGGGGTTTGAGCAGCTCTCGACTAACTACCCAGATTTCAAAGCCGTCACGCGCTATCTGGACTATGCGCGAACACAGGCCAAAAATGAGCCAAAGACGCAGCCCACACCGCAGGCAACCCCGACGGCCAAACCATCGAATGTGCCGTCCATCCCTGGATTAGCACAGGTGCCAGCAATGGCGCTCACCGTTGGTTCTGTCGTTGTGGTGCTGTTGCTGGCAGTTGTACTGTTTGGGGCCGTTGCTCGACGTAACAAAAAGAAGCCCGCTGGTAAAGGCCAGTTGGCCCAGCAGCCACCGGTTCCGCAAGGGCCGCCACCACAAAATGGGCAGATGCGCCCTGCAACACCAGCGCCTTCTAATAGCGCAAACGCGTCTATAAATCATGGTATGGCAGCATTTGGAGCGCCATCGCAAGCGACGCCCCCGCCAGCTCAGGTAGTGCAGCCTTCGCAACCATCGCAGACATTGCCACGAACGATGCCGCCAGTATCGTCGCCCAATATGCCGGTGAATGGCAACTCTGGTACATTTACCACCTTGCGCGTCTGGCCCTGTGGCCACATGAACCGGTCCAATGCACGCTTCTGTAGCATTTGTGGCGAGGCGGCGCCTCCACCGCCTCCGGCGCGACGCATAGAGCAATAGTGATAGAAAGAGGCGAGACTCGCATTTGAGTCTCGCCTCTTTTTTGTGCTATCAGAGATCTCTTTTCAATAACTGTGTACTAGTCGTGCTGTTTTTTTGCCTGTCCAGCAAGCAGAGCGCATTGAGCATCTTCCAATGTGATCGCTGAACCGACGCTGATAACTAACTTTTCAAGAGCGGCTACATCCTTTATGCGGCTCACCTGCTTTTGCGCCTGCTTATGTAATGTTGGGAAGCGAGCCTGGACGATAGCAAGCAACAATTTACCCTGATCTTGCAAACGGGCCTGACGCTCTTCTTCACGTCCTTTTGTAAGACCTTCCTGGAGACCTTCCTGACGACCTTCCTGACGACCTTCCTGACGACCTTCCTGGAGACCTTTTTGGCGTCCCTCTTGAAGGCCCATTTGTAGAATATGCTGATAAGCAGGTGTATCACGCAAGATATCCTGGTACATGGCAAACCTCCCGATAATCCACTCTTGATTTTCTCTATCGTCTTTATCAAATGCCAGCGATGCAAACAGTTGAGTAAGAGCAAGCACCTCTTTACTTATTGTATCATGAGCGGGAACTAACCGCCTGATGACCTCTTCGATGACCTCTCGTTTCGCACCTCCTGCGGCCAGGGGAACGAGTGGCAAAAGCCCCTTCAAATCCTTTGCCAGTAAATCCTTATAGGGGATTTCTGGCAGGACAAGTACCTCGTACTCTAGCGTGAGAATAACTTTTCCATCTGGCCGTGTCAATTGCAGTGGTGGCACTGGAACGTTCTTGCATGGCTTGAGATAGATGACGTAAGAAGTAACCGGGCAATCATAGCAGCGGTAGGCTAAGATCAGGTATTCGAGGATGCGTTGTGCCATGTGAGAGTCTGGCCCGCTTTGAAACTCAAAATGGCATAGCGCCAATTTATCGCAGAGGATCGTTTCGTGAATGGCATCTGCCTCGATGGAAATGCTTTCAAATTGTTCGGAGAGCTTGCCGGTAAAAAAATTTCCAGGTGCTATCCAGTCTATAAAATCTTGAGCGCAGATTGCCATTAAACGTCGCATTCCGTTATCGTACGGTTTTGTTTGTGCTGTCAAAACATAACCACCCTTCGACTTTCATGTCATGCATCATAACATAGGATAATTTTAAATGCACCATAGTAAACGAATATCTTTATGGGGATGAATATATTGTAATGATAGAAGAGAATGCATATCAGGCAGAGCTTATTGTTGGATAAAGAGGATTGTTGCTGTGATCTTTACAGCATGAAAAAAGTGAGCGTGTAAACATAAGCACGCTCACCTGTTTAGTTGGAAAAGATGATTACGCACCCATGATATTGTAGCCGGCATCTACGAAGATCACTTCGCCGGTGATGCCGCGAGAGAGAGAACTGCTCAGGAAGAGCGCGGTATCGCCCACTTCGCTCTGTTCGATATTGCGGCGCAGTGGGGCCACTTGCGAGACCTGATCGCGGAAGCCAGTGAAGCCGGAGATACCACGAGCCGCCAGGGTATTGAGCGGTCCGGCGGAGATGGCGTTGACGCGAATATTATGCTCACCCATCTCAAAAGCCAGATAGCGCACACTGCATTCCAGCGCCGCCTTCGCCACTGCCATCACATTGTATTTGGGCATGACGCGCTCGCTTGCCATATAGGTTAACGCGAAGATGCTACCGCCATTGGCCTTCATCAGCGGCTCGGCCCGCTTCGCCATTGCGACGAGCGAATAGGCGCTGATATCGAGTGCAGTATGGAAACCTGCGCGGGTCGTATCGAGAAATGGGTTCTCCAGCTCGCTTGGTGGCGCAAAGGCGACGCAGTGAACCAGAATGTCGATCCTTCCCCCGAAGATCTCACCTGCCCGTGTGAAGGCGGTGTCAAGCTGATCGTCCTGCTGAACATCGCAGAGAACCAGTTCGGTCCCCGGAATCTTCGCCGCCAGATCGCGGACGTATTTCTCCATGCGCTCCTGATAGGCGAGAACGAGTTGAGCACCTTCGGCGGCCAGGGCCTGCGCGATGGCCCAGGCAATCGATCGGTGGTTGGCAACGCCAAAGATAAAGGCTTTTTTGCCCTCTAATAACGGCATACGAAAATCTCCTTTTAAAATAAATCCCTCTGTGAGAACCAGCCTTCCCTCTTAGAGAAAAGGTTCTCACTTATAGAACGATAAACACCCACTCTGGTAAAAGTATGCGCTCTAGCGTTCGATGGGATAGCGCCGATTGATCCAGCCATTCATACCGTTGGCGAGATTATAGACTTTATTCAGACCAACCAGCAAAGCAACTTCAGAAGCGGTTGCACTGCGCTGTCCCGACGCACAGACAAATATCACATCCTCGTCCGAGGGAAGATTCAAATCTTGCAGCGCCTTACCGAAAATGTAGATGCCATCGAGCGGCACCAGTTCGGCCTCAGCGATGTGGCCGCGATTCCATTCGTCGGGCTGGCGTACATCGATGACGTGCGCTCCCGCCTCGATCATCTGTTTCGCTTCGTCGGTGCCAATTGTTGTATAAGGCAGCTTCTCTTCGTCGTCATACATCATGGATTTATTCCTCAGTCCTCTCGCTCTCGTACTGCTCAAGCCAGAGCCGCCCTAGCGTTGTGGGAACAATCATATACTCATCGCCCACAAAACTTAGCGTCAGTAAGCCCTGGTCTTCCATTTCACGAAAATCATCGGTAATAAGGAAGTATTCGCGTAGCATACGTGCCACATCACTCTCAGGCAACTGTTTCCAGACTCGCAGCACACGAAGCACAGCAGCATACTTGGGGCTACTGTCATCAACTGCTCGCATACGCGCACTCCTGCACAGCTTTGCACTATGATGCTCTCCACACTGCGTCGTCAAGCGATTTAGCGAGCAGCGTTTGAATGGAACAAGATGCGCGGTAGATCGCTTGACGACGCAGTGTGGAGCCTCGGCGAAACCATAGCCGTGCTGTTATACGTACTTACATTAAGGTTGAGATAGGCAATGCGCTTGCTGCCATGAGTATTATTTGAAAGAACTCTGGCGTTTCATATATCACGCATTGATTTTTGACACTCCCGGCATGAATGCATGGGATTCTTCCTTCATCCAGGCGGAGATGCAATTATCATAATACCATAGTATGATCGCTTCTGAACACCCCCTCCGCTATGTTTCCCTCGATGAGGAAGGCCCATTTTTCTAGCTTGAAAGCCGGAGGCTTTTTGAGCCGTTTTCTGTAACAAATTCGTCTACAGAGAGCAAGTGGACGTATGGTGTAACATGGAATAACAATGAGAATATAAAGGAGAGAAACTGGCATGACTCCGGCGCTAAAAATTGTTGCGGATACTGTGATTCGCAATGTTGGTCAACTCGTTACGGTGGCACAACAACCAATCGAGGGCGCGAACGGCCCCCTGCATGTCATCGAGCATGCGGCGGTGGCAGTTCATAATGGAACGATCGCGTGGATTGGTCGCGATGATATGCAGGGGCCAGAACTGCTGCCCGATCCGGCCACCGGTTCTGATGGCATCACTATTATCGATGCACAGGGCGTGGTCGTGACGCCCGGCTTCGTCGATTCGCACACCCATCTTGTCTTCGCCGGAGATCGTGCCGAAGAGTTTCATCTGCGGCGAGCTGGAACCGGCTACGGCGAGCTGCTCGCTCAGGGGCGCGGCATCCTCACCACTATGAAGGCGACCCGTGAGGCCGATCAGGAGCAGCTAACCGCGCTGGCTTTACAGAGGTTGCGAGCCATGAGCGATTACGGCACGACTACTGTTGAAATCAAAACCGGCTATGGGCTGGATCTGGAAGCGGAGGAGCGCTGTTTGCGCATCATCAACAAGCTCAACGCGCTGGAGGAGATAACGCCTCCCGAATACGTGGAGGTACGCGTCGTTCCCACGTTTCTTGGTGCGCACAGTGTTCCACCCGAGTATCGCGAACGTAGCTCCGAATATGTGAAGCTGGTGGTTGATGAAATGCTGCCCTCGTTTGTCGGACTGGCTCGCTTCTGCGATGTCTTTTGCGAGCGCGAGGCATTTACGCTGGAGGAGAGCCGCCTTGTTCTGGAACGAGCGAAAGAGCTGGGTTATCTGTTGAAAGTGCATGCCGATCAGCTCAGCCCATCCGGTGGGGCGCGTCTGGCGGCAGAACTGGGGGCAACCTCCGCCGATCATCTCGACTATGCCAGCGACTCCGACCTGGATGCGATGCGCGAGGCTGGAGTGGTGGCGACGCTGCTGCCCGGCTGTTCGTATACATTGCGCACACCTTATCCAGCAGCCCGCCGCTTTCTGGATCACGGCTTACATGTCGCGCTTGCCACTGATTTCAATCCCGGCACCTCCTATTGTGAAAATATGCAGATGATGCTGGGGCTGGCGATGTCGTCGATGGGTATGTCGTTGGAGGAGGCGTTGACAGCGGCAACCATCAATGGAGCACGCGCCCTGGCTCTGGACGATCAGATCGGCAGCATCGAGGTTGGCAAACGCTGCGAACTGGCGCTCTGGTCCATTCAAAACTATCACGAGATCGGCTATCACTTTGGCGCCGATCTCGTCAATTCCATCCTGGTTCGCCGCTAATGTTTCACGTGAAACATCGATAATCTTTTCTCTGCAAGGATCAGGTAAGTGATGATATCATGAGGGCAAAAAAGAGGACGAATGTTTATGATCCAGGGAAAGAATGTCTATTTGCGTATCGTCACACGCAGCGACCTTGCACTTATGGAAGCCTGGGAGCATGACCAACGCTTTTTGAGCGAGTTTGATATATTCGGTCTGGTCCCGGCAGGAACTATCGAGCGCCGGTTTGCTGAGCATAGTTTTCTCACCGCTCAATATGGAAGGTTGCTGGTGATCACTCTGCGTGATGAGGTTGCGGGCTTTGTGAGCTATCACCAGCAACGCTATGGACCGAATGAGGCAAGCACCGCCTACAATATAGGGGTTGGCCTGCACACTGATTATCGCGGCAAGGGCTATGGCAGCGAAGCTCAGAGATTGCTGGCCGCTTATCTTTTTGATACGTATCCTGTGATGCGCGTGGAAGCTTCGACCGATAGGGAAAACTTGCCCGAACAAAAAGCGTTGGAGAAGGCCGGTTTTACTCGTGACGGCATCTTACGTGGAGCGCAGTGGCGTGGCGGTCAATGGCACGATCTCGTTCTCTATAACAAGCTGCGCGGTGAATAGCACGCCTCTCACCTGTCCCCAACATCCTGCATCCATTGTTTTCTCTCTATGCTACAATAGGAGAAGGCAATGGTGCCGGAAAAGGATCATCTTCTCAGAAGAAGGTAACTATGCAATCATCTCATATCGTATTGAAAGGCGAGGCGCTCACACGCTCTGCTGTTGTGGCAGTTGCTCGCCAGTATGCTCCGGTCGTATTAAGCAACGATTCTATCCACCTGATCACAGCGGCCCGAGCTGTCATTGATACGCTTGCCGCTGAGGGGCGCAAAGTCTACGGCGTCACCACCGGGTTCGGGCATCTCAGCAAAGTTCGCATTCCCCAGGAACAACAGGTCGATCTTCAGCATAATTTGCTGCGCAGCCATGCCGCAGGTGTTGGCGAACCACTCAGCGAGGATGTGACGCGGGCCATGATGTTACTGTTGGCAGCCAGTCTAGCGCGTGGCAACTCTGGCGTCCGTGTGGAGGTTGTGCAGTTGATTATCGATCTGCTCAACGCACGCATCACTCCGATCATTCCATCGCGTGGTTCCGTAGGGGCAAGTGGCGATCTGGCACCGCTGGCCCATCTGGCTCTCGTGCTGGTGGGTGAAGGTGAGGTCACCTATCAGGGTCAGCACCTCTCAGGACAGGAGGCGCTGCAACAGGCTGGTCTGGTTCCGTTGCGCTTGCAGGCCAAAGAGGGACTGGCCCTGATCAATGGCACGCATCTGATGGAGGCGATTGGTGTGCTGTCCTCAGTGGATGCGGAGTTGCTGCTGCAATCGGCGGAGGTGGCCTGCGCCATGAGCATCGAGGCGTTGATGGGGAGCCATGTCCCGCTGGATGCCCGCATTCATCAGCGGCGCGGACAGACGGGACAGATGATTACTGCCGCACGTTTACGCAAACTGGTGAGCAATAGCGAGATCAATCACAGCCATCAAAACTGTGCGCGTGTGCAAGATCCCTATACGCTGCGTTGCGCTCCCCAGGTGCTCGGCGCGATTCGCGATTCGCTGGCATACTGCATCCAGACCTTTGAAAACGAACTGGATGCAGTGACCGATAATCCGCTCGTCTTTCCCGACGAGGGCGACGTCTTAAGTGGTGGCAATTTTCACGGCCAACCTCTGGCGCTGGCTCTCGACGTGATGGCAATAGCTCTGGCACAACTGGCCAGCTTCTCTGAGCGGCGCATTTATGGTTTGCTGGGTCCAAATGAATGGGACGAACACGGCGCTCCACTGTTCCTGACGCCCAATCCTGGCCTCAACTCCGGCTTTATGATCTCGCAATATGTCGCGGCGGCCCTGGTCAACGAGATCAAGATCATGGCCCATCCCGCCAGCATCGACTCGAGTCCCACCTCGGCTGGCATGGAGGATTTCGTCAGCATGGGCGTGACCAGCGCTCATAAAGTACGGCGCATTCTCGATCAGGCCCAGCAGGTCGTCGCCATCGAACTGCTCTGCGCTGCTCAAATGCTGGAGTTTCGCAAGCCGCTCAAGCCGGGCGAGGGTGTGCAGATCGCCTATGAACGCGTGCGTGCGCGTGTTCCCATGTTGCAGCAGGACCGCGTGCTGGCTCCCGATATTGCAACCATTGCTCAGGCTGTGCGTGAAGGTATTTTTGCGCAAGTGGATGAGTAACGTTTCACGTGAAACGATCAGCCTGATTGTGAGCAATTGTGGCCTTTTATCTGTGAAAATAGGAGAAGTATATGCTGGCGGAAGAGTTTGTACGAGAGGCTCGCAGCGTTCAGCCAGGGCTTCTTCCACCACAATTGCTCCAACTGGTTGCCTATCAAGAAGCACAATTGTCTGATAACGCACAGAGAGATGGCCAGAACGCAGAGTTTCGCGCGGCGGTCCTGAAGGTGGTATCCAAAGATTTCTCGCTGGGAGATCGGCCTCTTATCAGCTTTCTGCTGGAACAGGAGATTGCCTTTCATGAGAATTCGTGGGGGATTTTTGAGGGCATTCGCCTCTGTGGTGCCTTGCTTTTTCTGCTCGCTCAGGTGGAGGATGTAGGTTTGTTGTGGGAAGCTAAGACGGCGAATTTTGATACCATGAGTGGCTTTGATATCCAGTTCCTTGTCGGTGTCGGTGTGACCCCGACGTTAGCCTATCTCCAACAGGTCGAAGAGGAATGGGCCGGGGACGCGAGAAATTACCTTGAAGAGTGCCAGCAGGCAGGAGATTTCCAGAATTTAGAGCGCTACTGTGAAGGGTTACGTGCCTCTCTTCGCTAAACCAACTCTTCAGGATCAGCATAATTGTCTCAACCAATCAATCTTTTGAGCAAGCAATGTTTCACGTGAAACATTTCGTAGCTGACATTATTTCGTAACAATTTTGTCATACTTTCTTGACAACTGCTATCTATACTTCTCCTTGTAACAATCTCGTAGCGACAATGCCTTGCGCTTGTCGTGGGTAGCCCGAGCGACAAACAAGATAGCAGCATCAGGAAAGGATAATTTTCCATGAATTCATATAATGACCAGCAGCAACCATATCAACAAGGCTACGCAACACAACTATCTGATTCCATTGATCCACAACAATATGAGCGCCAACAATTTTATTCTACGCCGCCGATGGCGAATCCACCCGTTGAGCCGATCAATCAATCCTATCAGCAACAGCAGCAGGGCTATATGCCTCCTCTGGGGAAGCAAAGCAGCTATGCCGGCTTCAATCCCTCAGAACTGGGCGGCACAGGAGTAGCTGGACTCTGCTACATTGGCTTCTGGCTCACGGGCTTGTTATTCCTGATCTTTGGCAATCAGAAACGTCTGGTTCGCTTCCATGCCATGCAATCTCTATTGTTCTTCGGCGGCTATACCATCATGATGATCTTCCTGATCAATCTGATCGATATGCATCTGTTCTTGATCCACGGCTTTGCGATCTTTGCTCTGGTGATGCTCAATATCATTACCTGGGTGGGCTGGTTCGTCGGGATGATCAGCGCCTTCCAGGGCAAATATACAAAATTGCCGATTGTTGGCGAGATCGCTGAACGCTACGTCAACGGCGATATTCATTTGAAGTAAACATGAGAGATAACGAGAACGCATTATCGCCCGGAGTGATCCTCTGAACGGCTCTCCGGGCGCTATGTATTGTTGGAGCGTTGATTACCGCTCGATCATTCCTCCTGGTTGTTGAGGATCGCTTCGTAGGCTGAAACGGTGACGAAGCCATAGATGAGATGGGGGATAAGGTCGGAGAGCCAGCCAGAAAGTCCCCACGTTTTGGGATTGCTGATGCCCAGCGAAACCAGCGGAACATCGCTGGCCGCCATCGCCGCCAGTCCTACCACAATTCCTGCCAGTGGTGTCGAGACCTGCTCCGTCCGTGAGCGCAACAGGCCATACAGTATTCCCATCCCAACACCATTGACGTAGCCTAACAACGAACCCAGCCCATTTTCGCGATTCTTGATCTGCTGCCGATGCCCATTTTGCGTTGATGCCGAAGAGGGGAGTCCCGCCTTCTCCGCGACGATTTTCACCAGCTGCGCTGGTGCATTGCTGGAAGAACGCCCACGAATCGCCATATCAGCGTAGGTTGTAAAGTCGAGTGCGAATGTTCCCACCGTCCCAGAGATCGCGCCAGCCAGCGTGTTCTGCCACATAGTTGTTCCTTTCTATTCACCATATACATGCCTTACTTGCAACACGAGATTCGCACGCTTTTTGTTTCGCCTCTCAGAATGTTTCACGTGAAACATACGCAGCCTAGCGCATCACTCCCCCTCCATTGACCAGCAACACCTGACCGGTGATGAACGACGCAGCTGGAGAGGCCAGGAAGAGCGCGGTCCCCAGAATATCGTCGGGCGTTCCCCAGCGCTTCATTGGAATGTCGTCGGCAGCTTTTTGCTTTGCCTGCTTCGAAAGCGTCTGCACCCATTCGTTCTCGATGCGTCCCGGAGCGATACAGTTGACGCGTATACGTGGCGCGAGCTGTTGCGCCAGGCAGCGCGTTAACGACATGATCGCGCCCTTGCTGATTGCGTACATCTGATCGGGGAAGGTGGGATAGCCGGAGAGAGCGCCATCCCAGCCGGTGGTGATGATGCAACCACCATCGCGCATGTAGGGAACCGCTTCAGTGCAGCCGCGCCACGTACCAAAGATATCCACGCCGACCATGCGCTCAAAGATTTCAATATCTGTCATGCCGCGCGTCTCCGAGCTATTGGCGCTGGCCCCGGCATTATTGATCCAGATATCGATAGCTCCCAGCTTGCTCTGTGCCTCCTGTGCCAGCCGCGCCACATCATCGGCTTTCTGAAGATCGGCCTGAGCCATATCAGCCCGTCCGCCCTGTGCGCGAATCTGGTTCACAACTGCTTCTGCCCCCTTGCTGGCATGTGCATAATGGACCAGCACATGTGCTCCCTGTTCCGCAAAACCGAGCGCGAGCCGCTGCCCAATGCTGCGACCCGCGCCCGTGATCACGACGGTTTTATCCTGCAATGTTGCCATGAAATAAATATGCTCCTTCCTGATGTTTCACGTGAAACAAAAAAGTTTCCCCTCTCACCATAGAGGGAGAGGGGAAACTCAATCCATTTATACTTCCCCCTTCTTTTCCTCTTCCTGCTCTGTCGGGACGAACTTCAACGAGACGGAGTTGATACAATAGCGTTGTCCCGTCGTGTCGCGTGGACCATCATCGAAGACGTGGCCCAGGTGTGCGCCACAATTTTTACAGTTGACTTCCGTTCGGACCATGAAGAAGGAGCGGTCCTCGTGATACTCTACGTTATCTGAATCGATTGGTTGATCAAAGCTGGGCCAGCCACAGCCCGCGTCAAATTTGTTCTCTGAGGAAAAGAGTTCGTGTCCGCAGGCGACGCACTCGTACATACCCTGCTCTTGATTGTAGTACAGCGGCCCACTAAAAGGGCGCTCGGTCCCCTTTTGCCGACATACGCGGTACTCTTCAGGAGTCAACTTCTCTTTCCAGTAGGATTCGGGCATCTGTTTTAAATCACTCATGCTATTTTCCTTTATTAAAATTGCTCGTTGCTATTCCTTATACTATAACGTCTTTCTACTCTATAGAACACCAACTCCCAGCGGGATGTTCCTAACAAGGAGGTTCGTAGCCGCGGGGGGGTTTGCTGGATGGGGTAAAAAAAAAAAACGAGGCCAACACCCCCGTAAAAAACGGAAAAAACAAAAAAGGAAGTGGTTTTTTATTATATTAAA
>JAICIM010000378.1 GCA_025928885.1 Ktedonobacteraceae bacterium
GGCGTCTTCTGCTGGAATATGCGGCCAGAGTGCGTGCTGGATAGATTGGCGTGTGGCCTGACGCGCGGGGTGGCTGAGCAGGTAGGCAAGCAGGCTGCGGGCGGGTGGATGGGCTGACCATACCGAATCGGGAATGGTTTGCCAGGCGTGATGAGAAGCGGTGCGCCGCTGCATGCGGAATGGTCCGAAGAGCGAGACGCGCAACAGCGTTTGATCCTCTGCTTTGTCTGCGCGAGGCTGGATGTGGGGAGGGAGCGTTTTTCCGATGTAGGTTCGTGTTGTACGGCCATTAACCGTTTTGTAGGCATACCAGTATGGCCCATGCCCGATGCCCTCGCGGCATTTGCGGCAACGAGATTTTCCACAAAAAGCGATCTGCTGATTATATGTTATCTCTCCCTTGCCCATAGTGCGCACCTTGCTCCCTTTTGTATGACGGCTGACAACGCATATGTCAATGGCTGAGTCACCGTCGATACGCCTCTTAGTATAGCGAAACATCAGCTTCCTGGCAACTTTTCTCATGCAATTATTGAGAAGCGTGCTGGGAGGTGGTGGAAAGGTGACAGGTTTACACTGTTTTCTGGTGGGAGGCATGAAACGGGAGCGTCCACAGTATCTAAACTTTTCCATAAGAACTACAGGTAAAAATGGGCTTTGTTATTGTGAGATGGGAGAATTGTATGGCAACCGGAACACTGAATGCACCTGGCACAGCACTCTCTGCAGTGGGAGCAGGCATTCCTTTTATGACAACTGATATGAGCACCGAGCCGCTGGCAATCTATCGTCGTGAAGTGAATCAGACAGCGGGGCTATTGTCAGCAGCAGAAGTGACGCGCCTCTCAGAGACGATTGCATGCACACAGCGCGGCAAGAGGTGGCATAAGCGTCTGGAAGAGATGAACGAGGAGACGCGGGACGCGCAGGAGGCGAAGCATCGGTTGATTGAGGCGAATTTGCGGCTGGTGCTCTCTGTTGCACGGAGATATAGAGGGCTGGGAGTGGATTTTCTGGATCTGGTACAGGAAGGCAATCTGGGGCTGATGCACGCCGTAGAGAAGTTTGACGCGAAGAAGGGCTATCGTTTTAGCACCTATGCTATCTGGTGGATACGCCAGTATATTACAAGATTTCTGGTGGAGCAGGCGCACACCATATCGGTGCCGTATTATAAAGCGGCGGAGATCAAGCGGCTGGCCCGTGAGCAGCGGCGGTTGGAGCAGATGTTGGAGGGAGAGCCGACGCTGGAGGATCTGGCGACCCATATGGATGTGAGCGTTGAGCAGGTCGTGGAGCTGCTTTCAACCAACCAGGATGCGCTCAGCCTGGATATGTTACGCTATGGCGAGGGCGAGAGCGAGAGCAGCCTTGCAGAGATGATTGAGGATGATCCGGCATCAACGCCAGAGAGTATTGCGTTGAATCAGGCGTTGAAAAAACAGGTCATGGATCTCCTTACCCGTTTGCCCCAGCAGGAGCAGCGCGTGCTTATTTTGCGCTACGGCCTGGGAGATTGTCCGGTTCCGACGTTGGCCAGTATCTTAAATCAGAGCGAGGAGTCGGTAGACGAGAGCCAGCCTCACAGCTTGATCGAAGCGGGAAAGATCTTGCATTTGAGCCATGAGGCGGTGCGTCAGACCGAGTTTCGTGCGTTGCGGACGCTGGCTTCGTATTGTTCATCTTCTGATGTAGGGGTCTTTCTGGAAGCGTAATGTAGCGATGATGGTCTCTTTTATCTCCGAGGAGGGAGATGATGAACTGCATTGTATATGAGTCATCCCAAACTTTTTTTGGAAGCGCGGAAACGCCGCCCATAGTTGATTGCTATCTGGATCAGCCACTCATTCTCGTAGTAGAAGACGACCCGACATTGCGTGATCTTCTGAAAGACATTCTGACCGAAGAAGCCCCGTATCAGGTGATGGCTGCCTCCTGTGGTCAGATTGCGCTGCAGCAGCTTGTTCGTCTGGCGACAAGAGGGCAAATGCCGGCCCTGCTGCTCATTGATTATCAGCTTGGGAGAGGGATGACGGGAATAGATGTCTACGATCAATTGCAGACGCAGCCTGGATTGGCGCGGATTCCCACAATTCTGATGAGCGCAAATCCACCGCGAGAGCTGCTTCAGGCACGGGGATTGCACTGTCTTGCCAAACCGTTTGAAGTTGGCGATCTTCTACGGGTGGTTGAAGAGACGCTTGGTTGCAGTGAAGCGCTTAGAGAAGAAATGGTATAAGCTCGGTATAAGACGTAGCAAAGACAAAGAAAAGACATATATCTTATACGTATAAGGCAATGCCGGGTCTGGTATCTGATGGGTGCGGTCAGATGTCAGACCCGTTTTTTGTAATATTTTTCATTTCGCTCCTGGAATAAGATTTCCCCTTGACAATGGCACCTGAATTTGTTATCTCTATTGTAGATAGTATTGTTAACAATATTGGTAACAAAAACGAAGCGGTTTTTTTGTTTGTCCACCGTATCTGAGAACCATTCCAGAACTCTTTTTGAAAGGCTATTCAGGTGTAGAATGAGGGAAAGGAGAATGTTACACGTTATGACGCTTACTGACGAGGAATGTTATGTTCGGTTGCGGGAAGCTATTATGAGGGAAGAACTGCTCCCCAATGAGCGACTGATCGAGATGGATCTTGCGCAGTCGCTTGGAGCCGGACGAGCTGCGATCCGAACCGCGCTGGCCCGGCTGGAACAAGAGGGATTGGTACAGAGGGAGCGCTATCGGGGAGCGCGGGTGCGGTTGATCTCTGAGGCTGAGGCGATAGAGATACTTGAGGTGCGAGCGTCGCTAGAGAGCCTGGTCGCCAGATATGCCGCTATAAATGCCACACCTGAAGATTGCGATGGGTTGTTTACGCATCTTGCCGAGCAGCAGCGCTGTATTGAGGTGGGCAATTTGCTGCGCTCTTCGGAGATCAACGGCAAGCTGCATCAAACGCTGTTGCGGATTGCCAATCATGCCACAGCGACCCGGTTGCTGGATATGCTCAAACCGCAGAATGTGCGTTTTCAGTATCGCACGATTCTGGTGCCAGGGCGGCCAGAGAATTCGCTGCAAGAGCATCGAGCGATTGTCACTGCGGTAGCAAACCATGATCCCGAGTGGGCGGAGACGGCGATGCGGGTGCATCTTTCCCATGTAGCGGAGGCGCTGAGGCAGGCACGCAGGACTCGTCAGATCAGTCAAGAAGAAGGAGAGCATAACTGAGCATCCACGGCCTTAACGAGATTTTTGCGGTTGTTGCGGCGACTTTGAACGAGGGGGTACAATACATTATTATTACGCACCCTGACTATCCAACGCAGAATCTCTCGATTGAGGATAAAAGGGGGTTGGGAGAACGAGGGGTATGTGATGGCTGATTTGCTGTTAGAGGTAGGATTTACAGCAGAAGAGATTGTAACGATGGCCGTGACCAATACGGTGCGGCTGGCAACCAGAGGGAGGACATGATGAGCGAGACAAAAGAGGGGTCGCGCACTATGCTGGTGGTAGGTGCGCATTCTGCCGATTTTGTGTGGCGGGCGGCTGGCGCGATAGCGGTGGTTACCAGCAATGATGGGAAGGCTGTTGTGGTGGCACTCTCGTATGGTGAGCGGGGCGAGTCTGGCGAGTTATGGAAGCAGCCGGGCCAGACGGTGGAAAATGTCAAGCGCATTCGGCATGAAGAGGCTTCACAGGCGGCGGCAGCACTGGGAGCAACGTTTCAGTGCTTTGATCTTGGCGACTATCCTTTGAGCGTTGATAGCGCTGCGCTGTCGCGTTTGACCGACCTGATCCGCGAGACGGCTCCTGATGTGATCGTCACGCACACGGAGAAAGATCCGTTTAATCCAGATCATCCGGTAGCGTATGTGGCGACGCAGCGAGCGCGTTTGCTGGCAAGTGGGGCGGGAGTGGCAAGCGGTTTTAAGACGATCAAGCCGCCGGAGCTGTTCCTGTTTGAGCCACATCAGACGGAGCAATGCGAGTTTGTGCCGACGACGTTTGTAGATATTACAGCGGTCTTTGCCCAGAAGCAGCAGGCGATGAAGGCGATGGCGGCACAGCAATATTTGCATCAATATTATACGGAACAGGCGGAGCATCGGGCGAATCATGCACGGCGCGTTTCAGGGTTGCAGGGGATTCGCTATGCAGAGGCTTTTCAGCGTGTTTTACCACAGGTGGTGACGACATTATGAGTGATCCAAAGCTGTTTGCTCGCTATGGAGTAGCGACGGTCTATGAGGCGGCAGGACGGAAAGGTTTGATCGATGTGCCGCTGGTGCAAGTTGTGCCGGGGAGTCGAGTGGCTGGCCCGGCGCGGACGGTGAGATGTGGGCAGGGAGATAATTTGATGGTGCATGCGGTACTCGATCAGGTGCAGCCGGGCGAGGTGCTGGTGCTGACGATGCCGGAGCCGGAACCGGTGGCGCTGGTGGGAGAACTGCTGGCGACGCAGGCTGCAAGGCATCAGGCGGCGGGATTGCTGGTTGATGCCTCTGTGCGCGATGTGCAGGAGTTGCAGGAACTGGGCTTGCCGATCTGGGCGCGTTGGATACGGGTGCGTGGAGCGACGAAGACAAAAGTTGGCGCGATCAATGAGCCAGTGGAGGTGGGTGGAACCGTGATTACGCCGGGCGATATCGTTGTGCTCGATGTCGATGGCGCGGTTGTGGTTGCTGTGGAGCAGGTGGCCCAGGTTTTAGAGGCGGCGGCAGCGCGTCAGAAGCGAGAGGATGATATGAGAAAGAAGCTAGAGGCGGGAGCGCTTTCGTACGACTTGCATGGATTGCGGTCGCTTGTGGAGGGGAGAGAGAAGACATAAGCGTAGGGTCTCACATAAGTGATGAAGCACGATCATATCCACAAATGGCGTGTCTTTTTGTTAGATATGCTCATTTGTGGATATGGCTGTTTACAATGGGCAGGCAATCAAGGTATGGAGACGAACATACTGTGCCTGTCTATTTCTGTGTGTCAGAAAGATTTGCTTATAGCATTCTCTTCTCTGTTTTGCCGCAGCGTCTACATCTATGAATGAGCGCACCCTCAGTAACGATGCGCTCCCAGTCGTGGTAGAGGGCAAAGAGGCACCTCAAGGACTTGAGCCGATCTCGTATACGCATCAGGGAGATCCTTTCGTGGTGGATGATGAGTGTTGACGGAGCTTTTGTTCTCCAACGCAACTCATACTCTATCGTTAAATATAGACGAAGATATGGAAAAATGCATCTGTGAAATCACCTGATTTGCCCAGACAAAATTATCCGAAAGAGGGAGGTAGCGGCGCTGACCGCCAATCAATGGCTTGAGCATCTGGTAGAGGAGAAGCGCTATATGGTGGATATTCGGGGCATTTAGCGATGGTACGGGCGATTGGAGAGGGAGTTTCTGTTCACCTGTGGCAACATTGGACGAGAGGGTGAAGGGGGCCACTCTCTCAGTCCAGTTTGTATCAGCCAGCTTTCTCCTCGACATAGCGAGCTAGTTGCTCAAGCGTCTGCTGTGTTCCTGCTTCATTGTCTTCTGGTCGAATACCCGCTGGAATGTTCTTGAAGAGAATAGAGACTGTAGTTCTGTCGTCTTTGCTCTCAAAAGTTACCTCCATGAGCATCTCGGAGGCGAGACTCTTGTAATTTGTGTTGATGGCTGCTATACTCACATTACCTGTTCAGCAAATGATGCCGTTATATTGTTTAAGGCTGGATAATCATTCAGCCAGGAAGAAAGGAGACGAATGGTGTTCGCACATGTTTCAGAGCGTGGGCAGCAATGCACGATGCGCCTCCTGGCCTTGCACACCTAGCAGGGCATCGTGTATATAGAACAGTCAGCAAATTTCCTCTTTTGCTGTGCCACCTCCCTGTGCTTTTCCTGCTTTTTCTTCTTTTGTGCGAGTCTGACCTCTGCTTTAGATCGAATGAACGCTTATGTGCATTCTCCTGACTCGATTTGAGCGTGTTTTGGTTACTTGCCTGTAGAGGAAGTACATTCCAATCGTGCTGAATGGGATGGGTTATCATGTATGGAACAGAGATACGTTTGGAGGTAAGCCAATTGGCGAATCAGCAACATCTTGACCTGCTCAAACAAAGTGTTCATGCCTGGAATCAGTGGAGGCAAGAGCATCCAGATATTCTGCCTGATCTCAGTGACTCCGATTTAGCCTGGACGCGTTTGAGCAATGCCGACTTGAGCCGAGTAGACCTGAGCCGAGTAGACTTTATGTGGGCCGATCTTTATCGGGCTAACTTGATCGGAGCCAATCTCAGACAGGCGGATCTCAGCGGCGCTGACTTGAGCGGCACTCATCTGTATCATGCGAATTTGTGTGGAGCAAACCTCACCGGAGCGCTGCTGTATCGAGCCGACTTGCGCGAGGCGGATCTTCGCGAGGCGAATTTGCAGAAGGCAGTTCTTGATGAAGTTGTGTTGAGCACGGCAAAGGAGGAATTTTATGGCAAAAGAGAAAGATGAAATTCTGGTTGTTGGAGAAGTACTTGAGGTATTTCCCAGCGCTACGTTTAAAATTCAGATCGATGAACAGCATCAGGTAATGGCAGTGCCTGCCGGGCGTTTGCGGCTGTCGAACATCAGAATTGTGGTGGGAGATAAAGTGCGGGTTGTGCTCTCACCCTACGATCTGACACGAGGCCGGATCACCTGGCGAATCAATGAAGGTCGTCATTTATAAGAACTTCCATATGCACGTTCTATTGAGCATTTTTGACGGTGCTGTGGCGAACGCAGAGGTGGAAGGGGACTTCGACGCATTCGGGGGCCTGAGTGCGTGTGCCTTTGATGCGTCCGATGAGCAGCTCAACGGCGCACTGGCCCATTTTTTCTTTATCGGGGGCGATGGTCGTGAGTGATGGGTTGGCGTAGCGCCCATCTTCGATATCGTCGATGCCAATGATTGCGATATCTTCGGGGATGCGCAGGCCAGCTTCATGAAGCACAGACATGGCTCCCAGCGCCATCAGGTCGTTGAAGCAAAAGACGGCA
>JAICIM010000638.1 GCA_025928885.1 Ktedonobacteraceae bacterium
CGCACCTGGTGGCACCTGTGAGTATGGTGAACCCAGGCGCGATAAAGTCGCGCGGCTACGAACCTCCTTTGGTTGGACAAACTCATAATCCGTGTACAGGGCTTCGTGCTTTCTCTGAAAGAACGGGTCCTGTATTGCTAAGCTAAAGTAATAGAACGCTTGACAAATTATCGCTGTGTAAATTATTACTACTATTAACAGATACTTCTCAGAAGAAAGTAATTGCTCGCGGGTTGAGCGGTGACATCTCCCCAATGATGAGGTAACGTGCGTGTGGTATCTGTATATGCAATATTTGACTGTTTTTATGGCTGTAGCAATGTGGCGGGAGGTATTTGATTGTGAACCGTATCGCTGCTTGTTTGTAAAAGCCTGTCAAAGGAGGCTACATCATTGATTGTCCATTGGGAACGCTGTTTGTGTCCAGATTGTACTCTTGTATGGGAGAGGAACCTTGATGGAGGCTGGCGGTATATCGCTCGTATGGCTGTGCCGCTGCCCGTAGAAAAGACCTGCCCGATCTGTGCCAGCAATTTGTATATCCAGTGGGAGAGGCCGCTCCCTATATTGCCGGATTCTGAAAGATAGTCTGTATGCTTTAAATTATCAATGTAGATGATAGATACTGATTAAACGCATTTCCTGCAAAGAGTACATGAAGGCTTTCTGATGGCTGAGTGCCGCCAGAAAGCCTTTTGCTTATAGAGCGTTTCGACAACGTGTTATGGCTTGAGAATAACTTTGGTGTAGCCCTCGACGCGCTTGTCAAACTTCTCATAGGCCGTTGACGCATCGTTGAGCGAGACGTTATTGGAGACAATGAAGCTGGGTTTGGCTCTGCCCGCGATGATCATGTCGCGCAGGTAGCGGTTGTAGCGCTTCACGTTGCATTGCCCGGTGCCGAGACGCAACCCCTTCTCGAACAGCTTGCCAAACGAGAGGAGGATCTGTCCGTGTTTGGCATGAGGATCGATTCCGCCCGGATCGGAAGGAACGTAGAGGCCCGGAATGCCAAGCATGCCCGTCGGGTTCACAATCTGGATGAGCGACTCAAGCACGACGGAAGGTGCTTCTTTATCCTTCTCGCCCGGCTGAACGGCCTGATAACCAACGGCATCGATGCCCTTATCAACACCATCGCCGTTACGCATCTGGCGAATCTGCTGGACGGGATCGCCCTTGCTAAAGTCGATGGGAACCGCGCCAATCTCTTTGATTTTTTGCAGGCGTTCGGCCACGCGATCAACCACATAAACTACGGCGGCTCCACGAATCATGGCGCTATAGGCGGCCATTGCACCTACGGGACCGGCCCCAAAGACCACAACCGATTCGCCCGGCGAGACCTGAGCCAGCTCTGTGCCATGATAGCCAGTGGGGAAGATATCAGCGAGCATGGCAAAATCTTCTTCATGCTCATTTCCCTGTGGCAACTTCAACGCGTTAAAGTCGGCATAGGGGACGCGGAGATGCTCGGCCTGACCGCCCGGATATGGTCCCATCGCTACATAGCCATAGGCACCACCGGCGAACCCTGGATTGACGGTGAGGCAGAAGCCTGTAAAGCCGCGCTCGCAATTCTTACAGAAACCGCAGGCGACGTTAAAGGGCATGACGACCCGATCTCCCTTATGAAGCGTGGTGACGCCAGGGCCTACCTCCTCAATAATGCCCATGTTCTCATGTCCGAAGACGATGCCTGGCTGCGCCGCCGTGCGCCCTTCGTACATATGGAGATCAGAGCCGCAGATACACGAGGAGGTGATGCGCACAATTGCATCATTGGGATGCTGAATCTTGGGATCTGCAACCTGCTCAACAGCAACTTTAAATGGTCCTTTATAAACCACAGCCCGCATGATTGGCTCCTTTGCTAATCCTCTCAGGGTCAAAAAGCTGTACTGCTTACAAGAATACGCTACAAAATAGCAGTATGAACGTTTGAACATTCGTCCTTATGACAGGATGAGCTAGCATCACTTGTAGACACACGTATCCTGCTTACTGCCTGACTGCAATGTTGAAGATGTGTAGTTTTTCAGTGGGCATTATTTTATTGCTATCTCTTTCGTACAAGGGACTATATAGCATATTTTCAGGCAAGAATCAATGTATAGAATAAGAGCATTAGAGAAGATATTAGCTCAGCATATATAAAGGTAGATGCAATGCACCGGCCTGCTATCCGGGTTGGTAGCAGATGGGCAGTGTATCGCATCTACCCTCACAATCGCGTCTCTTTTGTGTTGAGACGTTATGCGTTCTGCTCGTGTCGTGCCACTACCTCATCTATAGCTCCTGTCATATAGAAATGATCCAGACGGATGCGGTCATGCCGTCCTTCAAGAATTTCTCTGACCCCGCGTACCGTCTCTTGCCGCGAAACGTATTTGCCCTCGATGCCGGTGTAAATTTCAGCTACCGTCATCGGCTGTGTGAGAAAGCGCTGCAGCTTGCGTGCTCGCATTACCAGCGTTTTGTCTTCTTCGGATAGCTCATCGATGCCCAGGATAGCGATGATATCCTGTAGCTCGCGATTGCGTTGCAGGACGCGCTGTGCCTCACGGGCGACGCGATAATGTTCTTCTCCCACCACTTTAGGATCAAGCAGACGGCTGGTTGAGGTGAGTGGATCAACGGCTGGAAAAAGGGCCTGCTCAAAGAGGGAGCGTTCCAGCACGACCGTTGAATCGAGATGGGCAAACGTGGTGGCTGGTGCCGGATCGGTATAGTCGTCGGCGGGGACGAAAACGGCTTGCAACGAAGTGATCGAGCCTCTCCCCGTCGAAGCGATGCGCTCCTGCAATTCGCCCATCTCTTCCGCCAGATTGGGCTGATAACCGACTGCTGAAGGCATCCGTCCCAGCAGGGCCGAGACCTCCGCGCCGGCCTGCGTAAAGCGAAAGATATTGTCAATGAAGAGCAGCACGTCTTTGTTCTCTTCGTCGCGAAAGTACTCGGCCATTGTGAGCGCACTCAGCGCCACACGCAGGCGAGCGCCGGGAGGTTCATTCATCTGCCCGAAGAGCATAACGACCCGTTGCAAGATGTCGAGTTCGATCAACTCTTCATAAAGATCGTTGCCCTCGCGCGTGCGTTCGCCGACGCCTGCAAAGATGCTGTAGCCGCCATGATTGTGCGCAATATTGTGAATCAACTCTTTGATGATGACCGTCTTCCCGACGCCCGCGCCGCCAAATGTGCCAACCTTCCCGCCTTTCATAAAGGGACAGATCAGATCGATGATTTTCAAGCCGGTCTCCAGGATTTCGGCCCCAATCTGCTGATCCTCGATGGAAGGAGCCGGCCTGTGAATGGGGTGGAGCGGCGCATCTGTTACTGGTTCCTTGTTGTCTACGGGCTGCCCAAGCACATTGAAGATGCGCCCCAGCGTCTTTGGACCAACCGGCACAGAGATCGGTCTGCCCAGTGCTGTTACCTCCGTGCCGCGCTGTAAACCATCGGTTGCTCCCATTGCGATGCAGCGCGTCCAGTTGTTGCCTATGTGTTGCTCGACCTCCAGCGAGAGAGCTTCGTTGGTAGCCGCAATGTGCAATTGTAGCTCTTCATAGATGGCGGGAAGCTGGTCGCCGTGAAACTCGACATCCACGACCGCTCCCTGTACCTGCACGACCTTCCCTGTAACTCCTGCCTTCGTTGTCGTTGTCATTCTACATTACTCCTCTGTTGCGTGATATCCTGTTGTTCTGCCTCTACTGTACAAAAAATGGGCAGGCCGGACATGACTTGAATGACGTATTTGGGTGGTATTGAAGATGTGGAGGAAGACAAGCTGAGGGTAGGCAAAAATACGTAGTTGGGTCTAACTATAGTCAGAGGAAGCTCTGTGAGCAATGAAAAATTCCTCAAAATAGTTCGTAGCCGCGGGGGGGGGTAGGGGCGGGGGGAGAAGGGGCGCATAAAAGACCCCGGCGGGCAGAAAAAAAAGAGGTGGGTTAAAATAAAAAAAAAA
>JAICIM010000289.1 GCA_025928885.1 Ktedonobacteraceae bacterium
GGTCGGGCTATACGGTCTCTGCGGCCAGCGATGGCGCGGCGGGACTGCAAATGGTGCAGACGCAGCCCCCCGATCTGGTCATTCTCGATATCATGCTGCCGACAATGGATGGATGGGAGGTCTGTAAAGCCATCCGTCAGACAAGCGTGGTCCCGATCCTTATGCTCACGGCGCTCAACGACGAGGTGGACAGGATCTTAGGGCTTGAGCTGGGGGCCGACGATTATCTGACGAAACCATTTCGGACGCGGGAACTGCTGGCCCGCATCAAAGCTCTTCTGCGTCGCGTCGAATTTGACACCACGTATATGAGCCGCAAGCAGACGATCGTGATCGATGATCTCAAGATCGATCTGGAGCGGCGGCAGGTCTTTAAAGGGGAGAAGCAGCTCAACCTGCGCTATAAAGAGTTTGAGCTGCTGAGCTTGTTGGTGAGCAAGGCCGGTGAGGTGGTGACTCGGGCGGAGATTTTCGACAAGGTGTGGGGAACCGACTGGCTTGGCGACATGCGCACGCTGGATGTTCATATTCGCTGGTTGCGCGAAAAGCTCGAAGCTGATCCCAGTCATCCGCGCTATATTCAAACGGTGCGCAGTATCGGCTATCGCTTTGTGGTGGGAGCGCAACAATGAAATGGCTCTACCGTACCAGCATTCATACGCGCCTCATGGTGATGTCTATCGGCATCATTCTTGTCGGCTTTTCTCTGCTCACGGTGGCTGCCGGTGGGCAGATGAGCACGGCGGCCCGCGTCGATTATGAGCAGCAGCTTCAGGAGAGAACACGTCTCGTGGCGCAGAACATCGGTGCTACGATCGGCAATCAGGATATCAGTCGGTGGAGTGATAGCGAAAAGAATAGTCTGCTGGCAAAGTTTTCGCGGGAGGATGTACAGTTGACGCTGTACACGCTCAATCAGCCGCTCCCCGGCGTACGGGAACGCGGAGGGGGAGGATCGACGAGGCCAGAGAATGTGATGCCAGAGTTGGAGGCGGCGCAGCATGGTGGGACCATGATCGATGAGCGCAAGAATAATGCAGGGCAAGATACTTTTTATACTGCCGCGCCGATTACGGCGAACGGGCGGGACGGCATGGTTGCTTTGCTGCAAGCTGCGGTTTCGGCGAGCAGGCTGACTATGATCATCTGGCAGCGCTGGCTCATACTTGGGCTGAGCTTTGTTCTGCTCACCACCTGTGCGCTGCTGGCGGGATTGCAACTCTCGCGCTCGATTACGCGCCCCTTACAGCAGTTGCGCACATCGGCCCTGCGCCTCTCGCAAGGAGATTTCTCGCAGCGCGTCCACTTTCCCTGGAAGGATGAGATTACGGAGGTTGGACAGGCGTTTAATGAGATGGCCCATCAGGTGCAGAGCATGCTGGAGGAGCAGCGGGCCTTTGCCAGCAATACCTCGCATGAGCTGCGAACGCCCCTGACTGCCATCCGACTGCGGACGGAGGCGTTGCGCTACGATACGACATTGGACGACACAACGGCCCGACAATACATTGAAGAGATTGACGATGAAGTGGCCTATTTGAGCAATCTGGTGCAGGAATTGATCCTGCTCTCGCGCTTTGAGGCTGGACGCGCGGAGGCCGGTCATGAGCAGATTGATCTGGTGCGCATGGCAAGCTCGGTGGTGAAGGAGTTCGCGCCCCAGGCCGAGAGCACGCACATCAACCTTACGCTGCTTACCCCCGACACCTCCGTGCTGTTGACCGCCAATATGAGCCATTTGACGATGGTCTTTCGCAACCTCCTGGACAACGCTCTGAAATACACACCCGACGGCGGCTCCGTCACCTGGACGATCAAGGTTGATGAGCATGAGGTGACCCATACGATTCAAGATACCGGTCAGGGGATTCCTGTTGATGCCCTCGCGCATCTCTTTGAGCGCTTTTACCGGGCCGATAAAGCGCGATCGCGTGATATTCCAGGGACAGGGCTTGGCTTATCGATCGTCAAAACCATCGTTGATCTGTACCATGCGCGGATCACCATTGACAGCGCGGGCATCCATCAAGGGACAACGGTGCATGTCTGTTGGCCGTACGAGCCGATTCAGGAAGAACAAATCTCTTGAGGAGAACGTTCTCGCCCCTGCAAGTAAAGACCGTACCATTCAGTTCCGGTTCAGCTACAAACGATGAAGAAAATTTGGGGACCTGTAGGGAAAGCACGTACTTGCCTTTGAAGACAGTTCTCCTTTAGAATAAGAATGAATGATCGTCTGTCACTATCGATTCTGCTGGCTTGCGCTGGCAAGGTGACCGGTTTCTTTGTGGTTTATCGCCGTAGGTTCGCCGTTTGTCTTGATCGTTGAGATATCGCGGAGGATATTCGGAGAAGCCCCGAGACCGAACTGGCCTGCTGTCTCATGAGATGAACCACCTTTCACTTTGCTGCTGTAGAGCATGGAAGTGAATGAGATCAGGCTACCGATGATTGTTCAGTACCCTATCCAACGCGAGGATGTGGAACATTCTCGCCCGACCCGAAGGGGTTGGTAGTAGTGAATCTGAAGCAGCGGATTGTGGAGGTCCGGGACCAGGAGGGCGAACTGCATACCCTATCGGTCAGGCTGTCTGGGAGAGTCCTGCGCTTCTATCGGAATGGCAAGCTCGTCGATATCCTTGTCTCTGATGACGGGGTGACGTTGCATTGCGAGGGCAATCTGATTCCCCTGGCGTTGGACCCCAGAATGTCCATCGTCACGCGGTGTATCGACGGCGAGGAGGTCAAAGGGTTTCTGTCGGGAGATGTGTTCAATGTAAACACCATTCCGCACCCCTATGCCTGCTTGCCCCGTGATGCTGACGGAAGGGTATTCATCGTCCCGGAAAGTGGTCTCTCGGCTCGCTTCCCCAGGAACGCCAGCGCCCCGGAAGAGGAGATCGGTGGTGTTCCGCTGGCGAGGCGATGCCTGGCTAACCTCGAAGGGCTGCCCAGAGAGAGGCCAGGCATTCGGTATATCACGTTTACGCATACGGCGAGTTGGGGAACCCTGATGGGCCGTGGGGACCTGGTTTGCCCGGACTTCGGAGTGAGTCTGGCAACGGGCATCCTTCGGGACCCGGATGGCGTACCCATGCTAATACGTGGCTTTGAAGGTTTCACTATCTAGTACTGAACACATCGGTCAGGGAGATGCCGCACAGAGGGCGGCATCTCCCTGCTTTGCGTGGGAGGGAGCTTTCTCACCAGGACACGACTCGGCAATTTGCCTCTGCAAATTTGTTTCAACGGGAACTGCAAGCATCTCACGTGAACTCATCAGTTCCTGAAGCTCTCTTCACTTACAGGTAGGTCGAAGTGGTAGACCGGCACAGGATGCGTGAAAGTACCTGCTCAAGGAGCAACACCGGGTTCTCAGGCTGTATACTGCTGCGCCAGGCCACAAATCCATCAGGCCGCACCAGCACCACTCCCTCAACTGAGACTCCCATTTTTGTTTGCCAGCTCTTCTCTCTATCCAGCAGCCCACCATCTGAGCCGATACGGTAGGCTGCTAGTTCGATCCCAAGTGACGCTACCACCTCTGGCGCTGCCGCCTCCCAGGCTGTACCACCAGGACCGGCGAGCAAAATGAAACGACCATCAAGCAGGTCCAGCGTGCAGAGGCGCTGCCCCTCTCGTTCGACCCAGAGATGTGGCACCCGTGTCCCAGGCAGTCCGTTCAACTCCAGGGGCTTGAGCAACTCGATCCCATCCCGCGCTGGCGTGGTCGCCTCTTCTGAAAGGATGGCCTCTGAACGATAGCGATACCCGACGATGGGATGCATGATGGAAAGCTGTTCCTGAAGATCAGGGAGGATACTTCCCCTGGCTTCACTGATTTCCTTCCCGAACAAGATCGCTCCCGATCCCACCATCGACTGCTGAGCCGCCAACAAGCCGACGGGGCGCCGCTCCGTCTGATAGGTCGCCAACAGCTCTGGTGTCGCCTGCCCCTTGAGGACCGCAGCCAGTTTCCAGCCCAGGTTTTGCGCACTTTGAATAGCTGTATTGACGCCCAGTCCCAGGTAGGGCGGCATGGTATGGGCCGCATCCCCCACCAGGAAGATCCGCCCCTGCTGGAACCGATCAGCCACCCGTTGAATGGGCTTCCAGTCGGCGATATCGACGACCGAGATGTCCAGATCTGCTTTCCCCAACGCCAGGCGAATCAGCTCCTGACAGCGCTCGGCGGGATACTCCTGCGCCGTTTCCCCTCGGGCAGAGGAATAACTGATCATAAATAAGCCACGCTGCTGATCGGTAATCATAAACATGCCGCGCACGTCCTTGTTCACGATCTGAAACACGTCATTTTCATAGCCTGCGACCAAAGACTCCCAGTTTGCGCGAAAGTACGCAAAGATCTGGCACTCTGGAAGCTCCCCGAGTCCTTGTGTGGGGATGGCAAGGGTCTCACGAATCCGGCTGTGTGCGCCATCAGCCGCAATCAGGTAGTCTGCACGAACCTCGCTTTCTTTTCCGGTCGCGCGATCCTTGATGGCCGTAGTCACGCCTGTCTCATCTTGCGTGAATGAGACGAGTTCGGTGCCATATCGTACATCCACGCTGCGTCTCCGCGCTTCAGCTAGCAGTAATGGTTCGAGCTTACTCTGGGGATAATACCATGCGAGGGGTTCCCGGGTGATGTCTTCCAGATGCTCAACCGTCGCGATGGGATTGAGGATTTCTTCTTGTGAGCTTTCGGCCAGACTATGTTTGCGGAACATCCGCGAGAGCCTGGCTCCTCCAGCAAGGACCTCCGCTTCCAGTCCCAACCCTCGCAGCACTTCGATGGTGCGGAAATTGAGGGAACGCGCACGCGGATACCACGAGGTGTCGGTCCGCCGCTCGATCAACAACGAGGAAATACCCTGCTGGTGCAACAAGAGGGACAGGGACAGACCCGCGCCACCTGCTCCCACAATCAAAACGGACACATGTTCTTGAGTCATCACCAGATGCCTTTCTTTTTCACTTATTGACGTGTTTCAATGATCTTTCTCTGAGAGAACGCTTTCGCCTGGTCATCTCCAGATAAGGCGGATCGCTCGTTGACAAGAAGGAAGGTCTATGACAGGATAGACAGGAAGTGATCCTTTGTCCTCCCAATATAGCCTGACCAGTGGGGAGAGGCAAGAAACAATCGAGGTCAGATGTCTTCATTGAGACAAGGAAGGGAAAATGGCTCAATCTGCGAACAATTTACGCATCAAACGCACGCGTACCCTCCTGCGGACAGCCTTGATGGATCTCATCAAGGAGCGTGATTTTGAGGCGCTCACGGTGGGAGAGATTGCTGAACGCGCGATGGTGAGTCGAGCCGGCTTCTATCGCTATTATCAGGATAAATATGAACTGGTTGAGCAACTTTTTGAGGAGGCTGTGTGTACAATGATGAGCAATCTGAATGCTCATCCTCAGACCGTCCGAGACTCCGAAGAAACGCAAGCTGTACCGGAACCCTGGGTACAGTTCTTCGAGCATCTCGTGGAATATGAGCAACTCTATCGCGTCCTGCTTGGAAGCTCGAAGAACTCATGGTTGGTGGCGAACATGCGTGCCTCCCTGAGAGAAGCGCTGCATGTCCGTATCCAGCAGTCATCCTCGTGCATACAGAACGGCAAACACGTCGCCGACGCCTATGACAGGCTCGCACCCGCCCTTGCCGCCTCGCTGTTGATCGAGGTCATCGTCCGCTGGTTTGAGCAGGGCAGACCAGAGACGCCCAGAGAAATAGCGTTACGCTCTTCGAGGCTATCGTCTTCGCTACTGAAAGAAGTGGGAACCTGGAAATGACATCTAATCCACTCATCATGACCAAATTTGAGGCCACAAGTACTGCTGAGGATGTCGTGGCCGGTCTTGACCTCTCCGATGTCCGGGCTATCGTCACCGGGGCTTCGTCTGGTATCGGCCTTGAGACTGCTCGCGCACTCGCCAGTGCTGGCGCGGAAGTAACGCTCGCGGTCCGCAATCCCGATGCCGGCGCGAAAGCCGCCGAGGACATTGCAAAATCGACCAGGAATGAGCGTGTGCGCGTCGCCGCCCTGGACCTCGCCAATCACGCCTCGGTAGCCACCTTTGTCCAGAACTGGAACGGTCCACTGCACCTGCTGATCAACAACGCGGGGACTATTCCGCGCACGTTGTCCCGAACTGCGGAAGGCTGGGAACTACAGTTCGCCACCAATTACCTGGGCCACTTCGCCCTGAGCCTCGGATTGCATAGCGCCCTCGCCGTTGGTGCCAGTGAACGAGGTGAGGCCCGCATCGTTATGGTTAGCTCCACAGCGCATATGCGATCACCGGTCGTGTTCGACGATATCCACTTTGAACAGCGCGAGTACGATCCGCAGGCGGCCTACGCACAGTCGAAGACCGCCGACTCGTTATTCGCGGTCGAAGCTACGCGTCGCTGGGCCGCCGACGGCATTGTCGCCAACACTGTCAACCCCGGCGGCGTCGCCACCGGGTTGCAAAGAGACTTTACGCAGAAACAAAAAGATTACTTAGCTGAAGCCGAAGCCTCGGGCGTCTTCGTCTACAAGACAGTCGAGCAAGGGGCCGCCACCACTCTCGTCGCGGCAGTCGCCCCCGAATTCGCTCACACCGGCGGACACTATCTTACCGACGGCCAGGAGGCCCACACCGTACCCAACGACGCCGACTTATTCGAAAATAGCGACGGCGTTAAGCAGTGGGCGATTGACCCGGACACGGCACAGAAACTGTGGACGGTCTCGCTTGATTTCATCGGTTTTTAGCCGTTTTTAGAGAAGAAGGCCCGCTTAGGGGTTGATTTGTGGTCCATAGGGCCTATTTCTGTGGGGGAACGCATAAAGGGACTGATCTGTGCGTGAAAATGATCAGAGATCACAAACAGAGAGGAGTACATGCGTCATAATGGTAAACGCTAGAACGATTCCCCACAATAAGCAAGCATGGTCTCACGATGAATACAGGACCGTCGGGCAAAAGCTGCGGCAGGAGCGCGAGGCCAGAGGGCTGACATTGGAGCAGGCCGCGCTTGCCGCAGGGGTGACCGCTCATAATATCCATTGCTATGAGCAGGGCAGCCCGGCCCCTCCCGATGTGCTGGTGAAACTGATATGTGAGGTGTATCATTGCTCTTTGCATGAAATCTTTCACCGTGTGCCGGAGAAGGTGAAAACGAGCTATTCTCGCTTTTAATGCATCATAACTGTATCGGGCGGCGGCTCTCACATGAACGATATATTGCCATCGTGAGGGTTGTATATCTCCCTCATTTCCACCATAGAGAAGGTGAGCAGCAGGTTTGTGATCCTGCTGCTCACCTTTATTTTTTGCACCACTCTATACTGAAAATAAGGAGGGAGCATCTCTCCCCACATCATAACGTGGCATTTGATAGTATCGTTCTTGAGGGGAATATGGGCAAGAGGCTCTCCTCGTCGAGATAGTTTGCGAAAGGGTGCAGTCTATGACTACTCACAGCACAGATCGGATTGTCTGGATTCATGGTATTGGCCGTCAGAAGGCCGGCTATTCTCTGCCCTGGCGTCAGGCGTTCAATCCTGGACTTAACTTTGAAGAGAACCAGTATCGCGAAGCTTTATGGGGGCCGATTTTTACCGCTGAAACCATCTTTTCAGCAGCTCTGGATACCCCCTCGTTGCTGCAATCAAGTACTCCCTTGAATCCTGCTGAGTTAGTCAAAGCAAACGAGCTACTCAGATCACTGACCAATACTATTCAGGCTCGCAAATCTGCTCAGCAGAAGCCAGATTTTACGGGAGGATGGCCCGGTGGGGTCGTCAACAACGTGAGTGAGATCAGCAAAAATCTGACGGGAGTTGCCAGTGGTACCGTGAGCAATGTTGGGGGTATGGCAGGGAGTGCAGGAACGCTGTTGGCCAGCAAAATTGGCCAGTCAGATGGAGAGAGCAGCCATAGCGGAACCAGGAATCAACCACCTGCTCCTGATGTGGCCGCAATGTTGACTATGCCACAGGATACGGTGGGAGAATTTGTGGAATATCTGGTCAGCCCGAAGGTGCGAATACAGGTCAAAGAAAAGCTTAAAGAACAGTTACGCCAGCTTGCTGATGGCAATACCATCAACTCTATTATTGCTCATAGCTGGGGAACGGTGGTGGCCTATGAGAGTCTGATCGATCTGGAAAAAGAACTTCCCGATTTTCGTTTGAGACACCTCTTTACGCTTGGTAGTCCCTTATGGCTCGTACAACTGCTGTTAGATGAGCGATCAGGCCGCAAGCCAAAGAATGTAGAGCAATGGATTAATGTAACTGCTCAAGGTGATCCCATTGGTTGCTGGCTCAAACCTGGCTTTGAGGTCGATGGGGATTTTGCCGTTTCCAACTATTGCAATCAGGTAAACACGCATGCCAGCTACTTCCTGCCCAACAATACCGAAGTCCAACGTGATATCGTTGCAAAGGCTATCTTGCAACAGTAGTTCTCAAGATGGCGTGAGAGCTTGCGTGTGTCCGTACTTCTCTTGCGCGACTCGTAAACGATGGGAGATACGAGTGGTGCAAGAGAAGCGTTAGTCAAAATCATATGCCTTCATTATCAGCGCCTTTGCTCCGGTAGCGTGGTCGCCCGATGGGAAA
>JAICIM010000621.1 GCA_025928885.1 Ktedonobacteraceae bacterium
GATCATTGTTCGTAAAGATGCGCCTGTCCCCAATAAAGTAGGGGTTATTTCTGGTGGTGGCAGTGGTCATGAACCGATGCATGGTGGTTTTGTGGGCCGGGGCATGCTTGACGCAGCCTGTCCAGGAGCAGTTTTTACCTCGCCGGTCCCGGATCAAATTCTGGCGGCGACAAAAGCTGCCAGCAGTGGTAGCGGTGTTTTGCATATCGTCAAGAATTATACTGGTGACGTGATGAACTTTGAGATGGCGGCAGAACTGGCCGCAGCCGAAGGGATCGAGGTTGCCAGCGTGGTGACGAACGACGACGTTGCGGTGCAGGATAGTCTCTATACTGCCGGGCGGCGCGGTGTGGGTGTGACTGTGCTGTTGGAGAAGATCGTTGGTGGCTTCGCTGAGACGGGCGCATCGTTGGATCAGGTGGCAGCGCTGGCCCGCAAGGTCAACGAGCAGGGCCGCAGCATGGGCATGGCGCTCACCTCCTGCACAGTGCCAACGGCAGGCCATCCCACGTTTGAGCTTGGCGAGGATGAGATGGAGATCGGCATCGGCATTCATGGCGAACCGGGCCGTCGTCGTGTCAAACTGGCCTCGGCTGCTGAAATCACCGAGATGCTGGCGAACCCGGTGATTGAGGATCTGGGATTAAAGGCTGGTGAGCAGGTGCTGGCCTTTGTCAACGGCATGGGCGGCACTCCGTTAATCGAACTTTATATTGTATATAACGAGTTGCAGCGCATCTTGCGGGGCAAACAGATCAGTATCGGTCGGTCGCTGGTGGGGAGTTATATTACCTCGCTGGAGATGGCGGGCTGCTCGATTACGCTGTTGCGCCTGGACGATGAGTTGGCGAAATACTGGGATGCACCGGTGCATACGCCTGCGTTGCGCTGGGGCGTCTAACGGATAGCTGCGCAAAACGTAGTATCGTCCGGCCCTCTTGAAAAAGCCGGACCGGACGATAAAGAGAAGTGAGCATAGGATTCGTATCGGTGCTAGCGCAGGGATTGGCAAGGGGACTCCCAATGAGAGAGGTGCCTATGCTCACCCATCTTCCGTTTATGAGGCCAGAGATATCCCCGACCAATCTCCAAAGTACAGCCCCTGACTATTGAGCGTCAGCCCCTGCACTTTCGAGGGAATCACCGCCGCCTGCGATTGATGATCCAGCGGCAGCCAGCCAACATTATCAATGGCGATCCGCTCCGCCTGAGCATAGAGCGCGAGGCGCTGTTCGCCCGATGAGTTTTCGGCCTGGGCAACCAGTTTGTCGAACTGTGGGTTGTTCCAGAAGCCGTTATTGTTGGCCGAGGTTGAGAGCAGGCTCAGGTTCAGCCACTCGTACGGATCGGGGAAGTAGACGCCCCACTGCGTGAAACCAAACTGAATCGTATGCTTGGAGGTCTCATCATTATATGAGGTCAGCTCCATCGGGTTGAGCTTGACCTGCACGCCCAGCGCCGTCTGCCACATCTGTTGCAGAGCGGCAGGCTCCTCCGGTGGCAGTTGCGAACTGGGATAGCTAAAGGTGACGGGCGGCATCTTGTTGACATCGGGATAGACCGATTGCAGCAGCGATTTGGCTTTGGCCTTATCAAAGGCGATGCCGGCGTAGTCGGGTTGTGCTCCCGGCTCTCCAGGCGGGATGATCGTGCTGGCTGGCGTCACCGTGTCCTTGAAGATGGCGCTTGCCAGCGTCTTCTTGTCGATGGCAGCTGCGAACGCCTGACGAACCGCAGTCTTATCGAACGGTGCCATTTTATTGTGGAAGAACAACAGATCGCTCTCAAGGATCGGTTTGCGCGTGAAGCCAGGTAGGTCTTGCGCTACCTGCTGATCTGTTGCCGTGAGGTCCCAGACGAAATCGTATTGACCGGTGCGATACGCTTTAAAGGCCGTCGCAGGATCTTTGACGAAGAACATATCGACTTCTTTGAGCTTCGTTTTGGCCCCATAATAATGTGGATTTGGCACCAGCACCATTTTGACTCCCGCCTGCCAGGATTTAATCATAAATGGCCCTGTTCCAACGCCATTGCCCGCTGCATGCTGCCCCCAGGTCGTCTGTCCATATTTTTCGATGATCTGTTGATTAAGCGGACGGAACAGCGCGACCGTCAATAACTGCAAAAAGTAAGCGGTTGGACGGACCAGCGTGACCTGCAAGGTATGGTCGTCAACCGCCTTGACGCCGGTGAGCGTCTTGCTTTTGCCGCTATTGACATCTTTTGCCCCAACGATTGATTCTTCAAGGACAGGCGCGACAGGTGACTGAGCCTCCGGGAGAAGCGCACGCGTCCAGGTGTAGACGTAGGTCTGGGCCGTGACCGGTGTCCCGTCGGAGAACGTGATGCCGGGCTTGATGTGGAATGTGTAGACCTTATTATCGCTGGAAACATCCCACGTTGCCTGATCGGGCTGGACGTTGAGATCTTTATCCGAGCGCACAAGGCCGCTGAACACCATGTTGATGGCAAGATTTGAGTTAGAATCGGGGCCGCTTGCCGGGTCCAGTCGGGCGATATCGGTCGTGCCGACGTTGGGGAAACGCAACACTTGCTGATTCGCCGTCGTACTGGTGTTGCCCTGCTGTGCTGTGCCACCGCCGCACGCTGCCAGAAATACCAGCAGGGCAGTCAGCGATAGCGTAAAGAGAGAGCCAGCTCGCCAGTTTCGTGTGAGAGACATAGAAGATTCCTCGCTTTCCATCCCTATCATGTGAAATAGCCAGAAATAATACTGAGTTGATAGATAGGTCGCTTGTATAGAATATATAACATGCGGCTATTTCACTGCCATCCCGATAAGGTGGAGGAAAGAGGGACAAATTAGGCGTCTGGCTTGCGTCCGGTCACGCTTTCGTAGTGCCAGATACAACTATAGTTGGAATCGTGCATCTCGATCTGCATGCGCTGATATAACTGTTCAACCTCTTCCTGAGAGGCACCGCCAGCCTTGATGAGCAGGGGCATCAGTTGTTGATAGGCAACTTGAGCATTGCGGTATCCGTCCGCCCAATTATCTGTATCCGCTGAGCTATCCAGGCCATAGCCGCGCAAGCTGACCTGTTCGTAACCGGCTTTGCGTAGGAATCGTGGCAATACCTGAGTCATGCCAACGGAGTTGCCATCTGCCGAGAAGCTATAACCAGCACGCCACAATCCTCGATAGAGTAATGTGCTCAAACGTTCAAGGGCGGGACTGTTGCTCAATCCGATATCAAGTGGCTCCGTCAGGCGCAGAATACCACCAGGACGCAAGATGCGCGTGCATTCCTGTAAGAATGGTTCCCAGGCGTCGCGATGGAGGGCGGCGAAGAGAAAGCGAGCGTTGACCATATCGAACGCGCCATCGGAAAAGTCCAGCGGTTGGGTGATATCCATGACGCCAAATGAGGCATTGGTCAGTTGTTGGGTGCGGGCGCGGGCGTTGGCATAGTCGATCATCGTGCGGCTGATATCGATGCCCGCGACTTCAATCTGTGGGTATGCAAACGCGACATCAAGCGTCCATCCGCCAGGGCCGCAGGCCACATCGAGGACGTTGCGTAGCTCGGCAACATTTGGTACTTCCGTGAAAACCCCGCCCATTGCCTGCGTCAATTGTCGCTCCTGATTGATCAAGCGGGCCATCTCCGCCGCGCTTTCAGGGTCGAATACATAGCTATTGGTGTTCTCTCTCTCGTCTTCCATAATATAAAATCGGGTGCTCCTCTTGAGGGTGAAATAAACAAAAAACGTTCTGTGTATTGATATATTGGAATTATACGATGCTTAATGATGCTGATGCAAAGAAAAACTGCTTCGTAGTTGCGCGACTTTATCGCGCCTGGCCTACCATCCACACATGGGCCACCAGGCGCGATAAAGTACGAAACGGGGGAGCGTATTGGTTATGCAAACACGTCGGCGACATAGCGGGTGCCGGTGCGCTCCAACTCGTCGGCCCAGGCGTTAGCCTCTTCGAGCGAGCACTGTTGTGCTTCTTGATAGATGCGTACAAAGGTGTTGCGGACAGCTGGAGCCATGTGCTGTCCATCGCCACAGACGAAGATGCACGCGCTACGCTTGAACAGATCGACGATCTCAGCCCGATCGTGCCAGAGCCGATGCTGAACGTAGCGAATTTCGCCATCAGCTGCTTTCGAGAAGGCTGTGCGTAGCTTCACAAC
>JAICIM010000320.1 GCA_025928885.1 Ktedonobacteraceae bacterium
CTGTTCGGTGGTAATGGTGTATTCAGGCATGCCAACAAGCGCTTTTCTCACACAGAAGCGACAATAGACCAGGCAGTGATATGACAGCAATATCACCAGCCGATTGTTATAGGCCTGTAAGATGGCGGGGATCGGATGCTTTCCGCTTTCGCCCGCCGGATCGGTGCTAAACCCTGTCACGTTCTGCAATTCTTGAGCATCGGGCAAAAATTGCCGCAGTGCTGCTAACGAATATGTTCCTTCTTCCACGCGCTGGCGCAGAAAATGAGTGAGAGCAAAGGGGTAGATATCGACAGTTTTCACCAGCTCGTCCACTGATTTTCCGGCTTTTTGAGCAAGCATTGCCAGCGTTTTGGGGGGGGTCATCACAACCTCCACAACAAATCTCCCTCCACAAAAAAACAAGCGAGCGCGAAGCCTGCAACGGCTTCTCTGCTCTATATATTTGATTTGCATTCTTGTATAAAGAACACGATTATTTAATTATACAAGAGAAATGTAGTGCAATACCATTATAGAGCAATATTTGGAGAGGACAAAATAATAGGAAGGAAGTACTTTTCCGCAAAGAGGGAGAGCTACGGTGCTCTCACCTTTTATACAGCTTGCTTTCCCGATATTTTAAATTGTTACTCCTCTTTTTATTATTGTCTAGAATATTCATCAGCTATTCAATTTGTCGCCTTTGTATCTTCAATTTATTTATATGCTATTTTATTATTGAGTGACGTTTATCCTGGAGAGAGTATTTGAACTGTTTGTAAATATAACGTCTTTTTCTACAGAATACTGTGGAAACTGACAAACAGTGAATTTCTAAGGAGAAGGCTATGTCTGGGATATTTTTTCTGATTCTGGCGCTCTGCTCTTTAGTTGTAGGAGCCATTAGCGGTGCTATGGGGTTTACTGCTGGTGGGATGCAAATATTGGAATCCATTAAAGTTAAAAATCCACAGGACAAAAAGAAATTTATACGAAACGTGGTGTTTGTTACTTCTTTTCTGACAGTAATATTTCTACTTGCAGGTCTACCATCTTTTCTTTCCTTAATATCCCAATCTGGGTCAGGAAATGCACCTTCACCTTCTCCTGGAAATTCTCAGGCAGCAATATCTGTTGCTACCGTGACATCCGCTCCTACCTCACAACCAACTCTTGTTCCTACATCTGTTCCACCAACACCCACACCAACGCCTCTTTCTCAATGTATTAATCGGAATGGTGCTTCTCCAACCGGGCCGGTGGCAACAAAACTAACGATCCATTGCACATTGCCTGCCGGATCAGTCGCGTTGATTTCTGTATGCAATGAGGCTCATCTCGTACAACCTTTTGATGTACCGGTGCAGGGAGCTGGCATCATTTCATATCAGAGTTCTACTACGGAGGCGGTGTCCCTTTCTATAGAAGCAGAAAATACATCGTTGGCAAATGCATCTTGCCCAGCACGATTTTTTGTTGTATCACCGGATCAGGTTGATGGACAGGTAACTCAGGAAGTACAGCGTCTAAAAAATCTCATTGGTAATAATCCAAATGTTATTTATAAGAAGGTTGTTGGGGAAGATATTGAACCTACTACCTATTAATTTTGATGCCGGGCTGCCGATACAGCATAGAGGTGACAGCATGGGTTATAATTGCATAGAAGTAGCATACATGTTCTAAATAGGTATGCTACGGAAACCAGACGGCGAAATAAATGTTCTTTTTGCAATATTCGAGAAGGTGGATACGATGGAGAACGATACAACTCCTACTGTTGAGCAGGCGTCGGAACTCTCGGAGCGTGTTTTTGCACTGGTACGAGCCTGTCCCGCTGGCCGCGTTACGACATATGGTTGGCTGGCAAAGGCCGTTGGCTATCCACGAGGAGCGCGTATGATTGGCTGGATTATGCATGAAACGCCGCCGGGTGTTCCGGCTCAACGGGTCATCAACAGCAAAGGAGAGCTTTCGGGAAGCTGGGCCTTTGGACAAAAGGGCCGGATGCGTCAGTTGTTGGAGGCCGAAGGCGTCACATTTACGGAGGAGGGCCGGGTTGACATCAAGCGCTATGGCTGGGACCCTTCGCGCGATCTGAGCGATGAAGAGCGAAAAACCATCTCGGAGCAGGCAGGGACGTTACACTATCAGATCAGCCCACGCGTCCTGGGGTTGCTGCAAAACGATCCCGCCTCGCCCATGAAATCATAGAGAAGGTGTACATTCCTGGTGGTTGTGCTTTGGAGAAAATAGTATCTCTGCTTGTGGCATAATGGAGATTGTTTGTCTCAGAAGCACTACACACAAGGAAGAGGTCTTTGATGGGTACGCTTGATGCAACATCCCATATGATCGATTTGCCCACCGGTCGCTTTCATTATTTGAGCTGGGGAGCCGGACGCACAGAACTGCCCGCTGCATTATTGCTGCATGGCATCACGAGTTCGGCTCTCAGCTGGGTGCGCGTTGGGCCGAGTCTGGCCGATCGTTATCGGGTCTATGCGCTGGATATGCGGGGACATGGCGATAGCGTCAAATCAGCGCCCGGTACATATAGTTTGCGCCAGACTGCCGACGATGCGCTGGCATTGATCGAGGCGCTCAACTTGCAGCACCCACTCTTGATCGGACATTCCTGGGGTGGAGCAACCGCGCTGGTTCTGGCCAGTGGAGCCGGGGCGCAGGCACCTGTACCCGCTCTGGCGGATGTGATTCTTGAAGATCCGGCCTGCAATTTTCGTCTTGGTCATCCTGACTACTATACCAGAGATATTGGGCGTCCCGCTGATGAGCTACGAGTCGAAATTGCGGCAACCAGTCCAGGCTGGACCGAGGCCGATATCGAGGGCAAGATCGATGCGCTGCAAAAGGTGACGCGGGAGGCTGTGTTTAACGTCTTTGCCGAAGCGGGACAGCAGGGCGACCTCTTGCCCCTGCTTGCCGACATTACTGCTCGTACCCTCTTGATGCGTGCCGATGCCGCGCTGGGAACCACCCTCAACGATGCTGCCTGGGCGCGGGCGAAGCAGTTGTTGCCAGCCCAGAGCTGCGCCGTGCAGATCGATGGCGCGACACATAATATCCATCGCAGCAAGTTTGATGAGTTTATGCAGGCCGTTAACGACTTTTTGCGCTAACACACACGCTGGAAAATAACGACGGCCCTGTTGGTATGTCAACAGGGCCGTCAGGATTCTACCTACGAGGTTTTATGTCTAAACGTGGGCGACGTGAATTCCATCAACTGAGCCAGCCCGCAAGAGCAAAGCATCATGTTTGATGGTGCAATCAAAGCACAACGGAGCAACCATTGCTTTGTGGTGCTGTTCAAAGCGGCAAAGCTGGACTTTCTCGCTTGTCCATCCACAGATCGCGCAATGCTGTTTGAAATCATCAGTGCGATTGAAAGACGACTTTCGGAGGCCCTGAATCAAACAGATGAGAGCGACAACGAAGAGACAGAGGAAGAAGAAGATCTGCATTTGAAACACCTCCTTGATTGCTAAAAGGGTCGGTACGTGCCTACAAGACTATTCTTTTTCTTGGGCTTCAATGCGGTAATTTTCTACCTTTTTAGTAAAAATGGCTGTCAAGAGCGCTACAAAAAAAGTGTGAAAAAAACACCACAACGTACCTGTCGTCATGACGAATGGTTGTACTCATCAATGGTGCTGGCCAGCCACGAAAAAGGGTATCATTTGAATACGTGCATGCGCATAATATGCGTATGTTTCGTGCTGTCTGGATACACTAAGAGGTTCGGTTATCGTGTTGGCATCCCGGATTAGCGTCTACAGGTGATCGCTAAATTTCGGTTGCCGCTCTTCACCACAACTGCGTGGATAGAGGGAGGTGAATATGGCTGAGGTGGATAATGCACAGCCGAGCCAGCTAATATAGTACATTCTGTCGTTGTTCACTGTGCATCTCCTTTCTGCATTCTGTGAAGTGTATTGAAATTTATATCTATACTATTAGTCTAACATTACTTTGGCTTATTTTCAAGGCTTACAGAGAGATAAACGCAAGAAGCGAGGGAAAATAAAATGATCCTCTGAAACTGGTTCAGAGGATCACTACATATGCAATACGTGTGCATTATGTATGAATAAACGGGAAAACTCGTTTTGTAATCTATTCCACCGTTACCGACTTCGCCAGGTTGCGTGGCTGGTCAACGTTGCAACCACGTGCGACCGCGACATAATAGGCGAAGAGTTGCAGGGGAATAGAGGCCAGGATCGGGCTGAGGATCTCCAGCGTGTCCGGCACGTAGAGGACGTGATCGGCATGCTGCTTGATCTTCTCATCGCCCTCGGTGGCGACGACCAGCACCTGAGCATCACGCGCCCGTACCTCTTGAATGTTGCTGACCACTTTCTCGTAGATGTGCGAGGCGGTGGCAATAGCAAACAGCGGAGTATCGGGATCGAGCAGCGCGATCGAGCCATGCTTGAGTTCGCCAGCTGGGAAACCTTCGGCGTGGATGTATGAGATCTCCTTGAGCTTGAGCGCTCCCTCCAGAGCGGTCGGGAAGCCAACGCCGCGCCCGATAAACATCATGCTGCTCACCTTCGCCATGCGTTTCGCCAGCCCTTGTAGTGCGCCGTCGCTGCCATCGGCATGATCCAGGATGTGTTGAATCTGCTCCGGGAGGCGTTCCATTGCTGTGAGCAGTTCGCTGACCAGTTCTGTGGCGAGATGGCCGCGCATTTGCCCCAGATAGAGGCCGAGCAGGTAGAGTGTCGCAACCGAGGTGACAAACGTTTTCGTGGCGACCACGCAGATCTCTGGTCCCGCTTGCAGGTACAGCACGGCATCGGAGAGGCGGGTGATGGCGCTGGCAACGACGTTGGTAATGGCTATGACTGGCGCACCATGTTCGCGTGCCTGACGAATGCCGACCAGCGTATCAAGCGTTTCGCCTGATTGTGTCACGGCTACACAGAGCGTCTCCGGCCCGATGATGGGGTCACAGTAGCGGAACTCTGAGGCGGTGATCGTTTCGACAGGGATACGCGCCCACTTCTCGATAGCGTACTTGGCGAGCAGTCCTGCGTGATACGAGGTGCCGCAGGCGATGATGATGATGCGCTGAATCGAGTCCAGCGCACCCGACTGCCGCAAGGCGTCCAACTCGCTAAGGTGTAACTGTCCATCCTGGATGCGGCCCAGCAGGGCGCGACGCAGGGCCTCGGGCTGTTCGTGGATCTCTTTAAGGGCGAAGTGAGGATAGCCACCCTTTTCGGCTGCCTCAATATCCCATTCAATGGTCAGCGGTTCGCGCTGGATCGGCGTGCCGTCTTGCTGAAAGAGCGCAACGCTGTTCGGTCGTAGCTCGATAAGCTCGCCCTCTTCCAACACGAGGATGCGGCGTGTATGCTTGAGCAGAGCGGGAATGTCGGAGGCCAGGAAGTTCTCGTTGGTGCCGAGACCAGCGATCAGGGGACCACCATTGCAGCGTGCGCCAACCAGAACGTCGGGTTGCTCTTTGCTCACAACGGCGATGGCGTAGGTGCCGCGCACATGTTGGAGCGCCAGCCGCACCGCCTCGGTGAGATTGCGCTGCGCATCACCAAAGTATGAGCGCTCGATCAGGTGGGCGAGCACTTCGGTGTCGGTCTCGGAGAGGAAGGTGTGTCCGCTGCCGCTCAGTTCGTGGCGCAGTTCGGCATAGTTTTCGATGATGCCGTTGTGGACGATGGTCAGCAGACCGGTGCAGTCGGGATGAGGATGGGCGTTGGTCTCATTCGGACGACCGTGCGTGGCCCAGCGAGTATGGCCGATGCCGAGCGTGCCAACGGTTGGTCCTGAAGCGCTATCAACCGTGGCAACCAGCTCTAAAGCCTTCTTCAAATTCGCGATTTTGCCCGGCTGGCGATGGAGAGAGAGGTCGCCATTGGTGGTGAGAACGGCAATACCTGCGGAGTCATAGCCGCGATATTCCAGTTTACTGAGTCCTTCAAGCAATATAGTCGTGACATCGGTGCCTTCTGGCCCGACGTAGCCCATGATACCGCACATGTTGAGGGTGGTATCCTTTCGTTTGTCATGAACATGCATAGAGAAAAAAGAATGCATGCATGTATATCACTGCAAGCTTTTTGGCCTGGTTGTTGCCAACCAGTTTTGTGCGTTTGCTTGTCAGGGCCGTGATCAGCCCTGGAGACTCCCCGCTGATGCTCCGAACAGTCTCCACCTCGTCAACCAGATTTCCTCCTGTTAATCTGGTCCATGCGCTACTAACTGAACAATGTTCACTGTTTCAAGTATACCATACTGCCGGTGTTTTTTCCGTGTCCTTCAAAGTGGCAATAGCGTGCTGATCACTATGGTCTCGTCTCGCTCAACCCTTTGCTCATCCCTTTTTAGTACGTCTTGCCCCGTGGAGCAGATGCTAACCACAGCAAGCTAACGGCAAAAAGACAATTGGGTACATGGTCCTGATGTAATCGTATTTTGAGCTGGATCAGGTTAAGATTTTTTAACCTGGTAGTACTGAAAGGGGGAAAAAAGCGGTGAAACTTGTAGAAATGGAAGAAGATTGGTAGAGTGAAGATGAATTGATAGCCTTCAAACAGGAATTCGGTGTACTCGGCGCAGAGGGACCGCCGGTGCGGAGCGAAAAACAAGGAGTTCTGCAAGTGTATGAGATCTGAACGGACTACTGAACATACTACCAGCCGTATTATGAAACAGACCGGTAGACGCACAGGCCGTGCGCATCTCTCTCGGCCCCTTCTGTCCCTGTATGCCACTGTCGCAATGATATTGATAATTATAAATGTATTGGCGCTGGGAGGAGGAAGCAGCTATGCGCGAGGGATGTTGGGAATGGCTCAGCCAACCTCGATCGTTCTTGCCCCCAAGCCAGATAGCAACAGCGATCTGGTCTTGCCGCCCCAGCCCCAGGGATCACCGACCCCAACGCCATCTCCCAAGCCTCAGCCAACAACGATCCAGGCCAATGCGGGAACCTCGCCACTGATCTTTGGAACCAATTTAGGTCTGTTTAATAGTGGCGACCAGTTTATCTCATCTGCTGAGACACAGGCGTTGATGCAACAGATGCATATTAAGATTGTGCGTGTGCCGACGCGGCAGAGTAATTCTGATGCCGTCAATCTCGCGGCAGCGCAGGCGATCAAAAAAATTGGCGCGGTGGCCCTTGTTTCGCTGCGTGGTGCGCAAAATCCCAGCGTTACTCAGGTCATGAGCGACGATACACGCATGATCAATGTGATGAATCAGGTCTTCGGCACCAGCACGGTCTACTATGAATTTGGCAACGAGGACGACCTCAACGGCGTGAACGTCACGAATTATACCGCGCGTTGGAACGCTCTCGTACCGCAACTGAAGCAGATGGCCCCCAATGGTGTATTTATCGGACCGGTCAACTTTCAATATAACCCGAACTATTTAACCTCTTTCCTGCAAAATGCCAACCCACGTCCCGATGCCGTTAGCTGGCACGAGTACACCTGTAGCTATAAATGGGATGCCACCCGCTGCCTGAGCAATATTGATAACTGGACGAAGCACGTCAATGGGGTACGCCAGGTGATGCAGACGACGCTGGGAACAGAGCTGCCGATGATGATTACGGAGTGGAACTACGCCCCCGATCAGCTTATTCAATCGAATGGCATGGGGTTTGCTGATGGCAAACTTACCAATCAGAATTTCATGTCGCAATGGACCTCCAAAGCGCTCCAGACGCTGATCGACAATCATATTTTTGCCTCGATGCAGTATTCGGTCACCAATACCGCGATCCCGATGGTCTCTTCGAGCAATACTATTACCCCGCAGGGGGCTATCTTTCAATCGACCTATGAACAGGCGATCGGCAATAACTGACGGAAAAGCTTGTTCCTCATTTACGAACAAAGCGAAGAATTTCGTAGTTGCGGGGGGGGTGGGGGGGGGGGGGGGGGGGGGGGTGGGGGGGGGGGGGGGGGGGGGGGTGGCGGAGGTGCGGGCGGTGGAGCGGGAGGCGGCGGCAGCGGTGTGACCCCGCTGGTGCTCGTGCCGCCACCGCCGCCGCATGCCGAGAGCGGCAGA
>JAICIM010000536.1 GCA_025928885.1 Ktedonobacteraceae bacterium
ATGTCTATGCGCTGGGTGCGATCCTCTTTGAGCTATTAAGCGGTCGTCCCCCCTTTACGGGATCAGATCCCCTGACCGTGATCAAGCAGCATGTAGAGCAGACCATTCCCTCTCTGCGCTCCCTCTGTTCCGATGTGCCGGTTGCTCTGGAATCGGTCGTGAATCAGGCGCTTGAGCGCGATCCCGCCCGGCGTTTTCAGAGTGCCAGCGAGCTGGCCGAGGCTTTTGATCAGGTATCACGAGGGGCGACCGGCGCTTTATATAATCTTCCAACTGGGAAGACGAAACCTTCGTCATCGCGGCCTGCCGAGCAATTTTTGCAAGAAACGTCGGAAGAGACGACGACAGGCAGCCCCACTGGCAAAAACTGGCAGTTTACTCCGCCGATCGTTACCGGCAAGATGCCCGCTTTTAAGCCAGCGGCAAAGCAAGGAATGCCACCCGCCGCCTCAACGCAATCCAGACCGCGCACACGCGAGAACGATTCCCGCTCAGCACAGTCCAGGATTGCGGCAGAACAGCTACCAGCAACGGGCAGCAGCACCCGTTCCAGTTCCAGAGGTATCCAAAAGCAGCAGAGGCCGGTTGTAGAAGAGCAACAGGAGATGTGGTCTGAGCCTGGAATTGTGCAGACGGAAGATATTCAGTTCTCGGCCCCGATTCCGGCGATGCCATCTCAACCGCGCAAAGCGGAGACGACGGAAGATATCAGATTTTCGGCACCCCTCCCAGCGATGCAGCCGCGCAGGACGGAGAGAAGAGAAGATGATATGGAGCCTCTTGTCAGGCCGTCGCGCTCTCAGCCGCGCAAAAACGAAGAGGATGACTGGTGGCAGCAATCTTCTCCCATGAAGAGCATGCAACTGCCGACCGAGATTGATGATCTGTGGTCGCCGACACCGATGACTGGTACGCTCAGAAATACCCGTTCGCTCCAGGGTAAGAAGCCAGCACGTGGTGTTTCGCGCAGGAGTGTTGTGGCGCTGCTGACCGCTGGTGGCGTAGCTGCTGCTGTGGGTATCGTCGCTGTCAATAATGGGCGCTTGATGCAGATGGCGGCTGGCGCGATGCAACAGGCAAATATACCGACCGCCAACACAGGCAATCAGGGGACGCAGCAGGGGAAGAACAATCCAGCGGGGGGGACACAGCAGAACGGTGGGAAGACGGCAAACGTGATCGGAACAACGACCCTGGCCGCCAATTCCTCAGCCGTTTTCACCAATCCTACCGACAAGAAGGATAGCGTACTGGTTCATCTGTCTAACGGCAACTTTGTTGCCTATGAGCGAGCCTGCACCCATGTCCAGGTCAACGTCAACTATGATCCCGCGACCCAGTTGCTGGTCTGTCCCGCTCATGGAGCCATTTTTGATCCAGCGAAGAGCGCCTCCGTTGTGCAGGGACCAAATGGAGAGGCACCAAACTCGATCAAGCCGTTGACGAAAGTACCCATACAGGTAAAATCGGATGGAACCGTTACAACGGTCTAAAACGGCACAAAAATAGTTCTGATAAGAGATTTCATAGCATTCTATAGTTTGACGTTGATATCGATTGCGTAAAAGTGCTACAATCGCTACAATGGGATAACCAATGATGTTTATCACTCAAAGATGTTTACCCGACTATGTATTTACAATGAAGATTCTACAAAGTAGTACACAAAAAGGATTATCTGTACATGACTCCAGTAGTTGTTACGTACATCGGGTTCGTTGTAGCGGCTCTTATTCTACTGTGGGGAGTGTTTGTGGTAGGGAGACGCTATTTTGTACCCGGAAGAAAAGCCGGTAGGAAAAAGCTGGATGCCTGGGTTCCACTGAAAACGACGGCAACAGAAAGCCCTGAAGATTCATTCGATCTTGATGAGAACGATCAGGATGAAGACTCCAGGGCTGATCTGCCTTCACGAGCCAGGCAGAATGGGCATTATTCGGGCAGCAAAAAGATCCAGTAGCAGGAGCTGCTAGTCCTGTCGCTCTTGTAGCAGGCGCGTAACCTCTTCCATAACATCATCAACGCTTAACTCTGGCCCATCGGTGGCGGTATGTTGCTCACCATTGATGGGTTGGGTTATGGTGACCGCTGTATTGTCGCTCTCTTGCGTCTGCTGGAAATACTCCTGTTCACAGGCGCGTAACGCTTCCTGAACGGTGGCATTGCCATAGATGATGCGCGAGAGCAGGCTGTGATAGAGGGAGACGGTCTGCATCATAGCTCCGAAGGCGAGCCGGAACTGTTCAAAGGTCAGCATATTGTTGGCGAGGGGGATCGTCTCTTCTAGACGTACTTCGCCGTCAACGAGATCGAGGCCAAATTTGCCCAGGGCGATACGATAATTGACGGCCATCAGTGCTTCGAGACATTCCAGGCGCTTCTTCTCGCCTAGCGTATTGAAGTGTGGAACTACGAGCATGAGCTTTCTGACATCCCCATTCTGCTGAATACCGACAACCATCCGCCACTGTCCATGCTTGCCATGAAATGCTAATTCTACAATTTCTTTTTCCTGATCGACACGTGCTAATTTTAACTCCATACGATTAAGATACTCGGTAAGCTGAGAGATGCTGAAGCTCTCTGACATTCATTGCTCCTTATTCTTCGGGATAGTCACTTGATAATTACAGGAAAATCGTATAATTATTTCAGCCGTATGCTTATAGTCTAGTATAACATATTCTTGAGTCTGGCTTGAAAAAGGTTGTTTCCACTGCTCTGTCAATTGGGTACTCCGCTTGCTTGTGAGGTGGCTGCCCGATCATAGAGAGGAAATACATGCTCGCCGGCACCCCCCCCAAATTGGCTAGAGGCGAAAGTGGAGAGAGGTGGAGACGGTTCCTTTGGCGCAGGTAGCTTTCCGTTTGGCGACACGTGTATCCTGTATATAGAGCAGGAAAATGGGCTGTTCTGGGGCTGTGAAAGGTCGATGCTGTTACCTACCCTGTTTTTGATGCGTATATCTAGATGTACTCACAGAGCGAGTCTGTTGGATCAGGGCTACTGTGTGGGGGTGACTAGAGCCAGTTTTTCGTATTATTTTTGACGGCATCTTTGCTATATGTCTTTGATGATAGATGCAAGAGGTTTTTGCTATGACGACCAATAACGACCAGAAGAGGGACCTGCAATCGCTTTCTTTTGAGGAACGTGTACAACGTGGCGCTGAAAATGCCGTGCATTGCATGGGTGTGACGGAGCGGGATCGGGTGTTTATCATTACCGATTATCAACGTGAGAGTATTGCTCGTCGGGTGGCAGCCGCTGTTTTAGCTCGCCATGCCGATGTCTCCATTCATTTCCTTGAACACTATGGCGAACGTCCTCTCAAAACGTTTACCGACGAGTTGCGCAACGATCTCATCCAGACGCGACCGACTGTGAGCTTTTATATCGCTACCGCTCAGCCGGGGGAGATCTCTTTCCGCATTCCACTGTTGCCATTCCTCGCCCGGGAACTCAAGGTACGTCATGGGCATATGATCGGTATCGATGAAAACTTGATGGCCGATGGCATGTGTGCCGATTATGATGAAGTATTTCGTCTGACCAATCAGGTTTATGAACTGGTACGACCGGCAAAGAAGATTCATGTGACCTCGGCGAAAGGGAGCGATGTCACAGCGACCTTCCACGAGAACTGGCGCTGGATTCCCTGTCATGGGCGCTATCATGAGCAGGGTCAGTGGGGCAATCTGCCGGAGGGCGAGGTGTTTACCGCTCCAGCCACGGTTGATGGTGTGCTGGTCTGCGATGTGCTGGGCGACTACTTTTCCGAGAAGTATGGAGTGCTGGAGCAGCCGCTTGTGTTGACGGTGAAAGATGGTTATATCACCGATGTTAGCAGCGAAAACGCCGCGCTGGCCCAGGAGGTGCGCGATTACCTCTTCTCTGTGCCAAACGGCAATAGAGCCGGCGAATTTGCGATCGGAACGCTTACAAGCCTCAAACATCTCGTTGGTAATCTGTTACAAGACGAGAAGATGCCGGGGCTGCATGTGGCGTTTGGCAACCCCTATCCGCAATTTACGGGGGCTGATTGGGATGCCAGCATTCACGTCGATGTCATCCCCACCAATTGTACGATTGAAGTTGATGGACGAATGATCATGCGGGACGGCGAATTTCTCCTCTAGTTCCGTAACTAAATAACGTTGTCAACGTATGTATAGTATTGGTCGTGTATGTAAACGAGGGCATGTGTTGCATGTAATGATAAGAGCAGCAAATGCCCCGTTGCATGTTGTTTTACTATTAAGGCAGGCGCAACAGGTAATATATTCTGCACTTGCCTCTAGAAATAGAGAGCTAGAAAAGGAGCTATGCATGTCCACAACCAGGGGACAACATCTCATTGGTAAAATGCTAGGCTCATATGTACTGGAGAAATTACTTGGCTATGGTGGGTCAAGTGCAGTATTTCTTGCTCAACAGCAGGATTCTGATCACAAGGCGGCGATAAAGGTCTTTCTCCCACGTTCTACAATGGATGCGCAGACGCGAAAAGAGTTTTTCCAGCGTTTTCTGCGCGAGGCCGAAGCCGCGAGCCAGATGGACCATTCCAACATTCTGCCCATTTATTCGTATGGTGAGCAAGATAGCCTTCCATATATTATTATGCCTTATATGTCTGGTGGCACCCTGTCAGAATATGTGGCAAAATACGGTCCACTCTCGCTGCAAGATGCGCAATGGTATCTTGAACAGATTGCTTCCGCGCTTGATTATGCGCACAAGCATGGGTGTATTCACTGCGACGTGAAGCCAGCAAATATCTTGATCGATGATGAAGGTCATGTGATGCTGTCGGATTTTGGCATCGCTCATCTCGCCAAAGACGAGAAAGCGTTTGCTATGCCGAAGAATCCCGATGCATTGATGGGGACGCCCGATTATATCTCGCCGGAGCAAGCGATGGGGCGTCATATCGATGGGCGTACTGATATCTATTCGCTGGGC
>JAICIM010000131.1 GCA_025928885.1 Ktedonobacteraceae bacterium
ATACTCCATATTGCCCGTCTCAACTTCGCGCATCAGGTCAAACATCACCGGCCAGCGAATCACCGGATAGATGACCATCTGCTGACCCTTTTCATGCACCGTGCGCAAAGGCAGCACCACATTATAGCCTGCCTTATGCAATAGATCGGCATTGTAATATTCTTCCAGCACTCCCTGCTCTTCGACGTGGGTCTTGAAGAAATATTCTTCGGTGCCAAGACGATAGATGCCGTTGAACGAGTTGAGAGAGACCGGTTTGGGCGTGAGGGTGACGCTATCGGCTTGCAAGTTCATATGCAGAGCAAACCAGCGCTGCAATAGCAGTTCGGCTTTGTGCAGCTCGGTAAACTGGAGGCGCTGAATCGTTGCCAGATCATCGGCCTGCTCCATGATTGCTGGAACCCCGGTCATATCGGCCACCAGAAAATCTGGCTCACTCTGTTCTAACATAGCACGGGCTTCAGCGGTACGTGCGCCGGTGAGAACGGCAACAACTATCGCCCCGGCTGCGTGCGCCCCCTGTACATCGCTCGTCGTATCTCCTACTACCACAAAGCTCCCTTGCGGCGGCAAGGGCTGGCCCGGCTCGTAGGTGGGATCAGCGGCGGCCAGAAAAGGAAATGGATGCGGCTTGACCAGCGACATCGGCGTTCCCCGCTCGCGCATCCTGGCCTCGGCCCGCGCCACCTCGGCATCAGTAACGATATGTTCTTCAGCAAAATAGTGCAGCAAACCGTAGTTTTTCAGGGGGAGAATGGCTTCCTGCCCCGGTCGGCCCGTTGCCACACCCAGCGTATAGCCTTGCGCCTGCAACGCTTCTAACGAGGTGAGAATCTGCTCTAGCGGCAAGAGAGGTTGTTCAAAGAGGATACAACCCAGCTTGCCAGGCTGGGCGGGAGGCTGCCCATATTCCTGCGTATAGAGCCGCTCACCCAGATACCACTCTTGAAAGAGCCGCTGACAAAACGTCCAGGAAGGACTGTAACGCGCAAACACATCATCAACCGGTCTGCCCACCACCTCGCTTGCCAGCGTGTTGAGGCGATGCAGCAACTCAATGCCCCGATAGCTTTGCAAGGCCGGAACATCGAGCGGTTGAAGAGCTGCTGCACTTACGCTGGCCGGATCAACATGAGCCAGTTGCTGACGGAATGCCGCGATCCACGTCTCGTCTTCGGGATGCAACGGAAAGAATGCAGCCGGATCGGGTACGAGGGACAGTAGTTCTATGAGGTAGAGACAAAAACCCGCGTAGCAGGTATCCCAGTTGGAATTGACCGCACGCGCCTTCAATCCCACAATCAACGACTCTGGCAGCGTCTCACGGCTCACGCGGCGGCTCTCTTCGGCGCTCTGCACAGGATGATATACCCTGTTTGTCGCGCCAACATTCCAGTACAACGGGCTATGCAACAACTCGTGCAGCACCAATCCAGCCGTATCCCAATACGCCTCTTCACTGGTGATCACACCATCCAGATCAAAAATAACCAGATTACTCAACGTTGTCTCTTCATTCATTCACAATCGCTGGCCGCTTCGTCGGCAAAACGGCAGGTACGCATGATGCCACGCATATGCGTGGCACCAATATTACGCAATACAGCGATATTTTCTCATTACGCACCAACGTTGGTGATATTGTCTATAGTCTATCACGCACACGTCATCATGCCAACCGGTGTTATGGTAACAACCTGAACAGGTACTCACCCACAACAAAGCTCACGTTCGCGATACATTATGAACGCACAATCATCGTACCAGCCCCCTGATCGGTGAACAGCTCGCGCAACAGCACATGGTCCTCTCGACCATCTACAATATGCACACGCGAGACAACTGCCAGCGCATCGAGGCAGGCAGTTACTTTCGGGATCATGCCACCACTGATAACGCCCTCGGCGATCAATTTATGGGCATCGGTCTCGCTCAGTTCGGAGATTAACGAACCATCCGAGCGACAAATTCCCGCTACATTGCTCAAGAAGATGAGCTTTTCGGCATTCAGAGCACCCGACAGATGCGAGGCCACCAGATCGGCGTTGATATTCAAGCAGGAGCCGTTCGGTCCCTGAGCAAGCGGGGCGACAATGGGGATAAAGCCCTCGTTGATGATTGCCTGAACCGGAGCGGGATCAACCTCATCAATTTCGCCCACAAAACCCAGCCGTTCATCGGCGATATGCGCACGCACCATCCCACCATCTGTCCCGCTGAGGCCGACCGCTTTTCCGCCCACCTGCGATGCCATCAAGACCAGTCCTTGATTGACCTGACCAAGCAGCACCATCCGCACCACCTCCAGCGTCTGGGCATCGGTCACACGCAAGCCATTCTCAAAACGTGTGGGCAGATTTAATTTAGTGAGCCACTCATTAATATATGGTCCGCCACCATGCACCAACACCGGCTGCGCCCCCAACGCATGCAACCAGACGATATCTTGCAGCACATCACGCTGATGTTCCAGGGTGCTACCCCCCAATTTGATGACGAGCGTCTTGCCCTTCAAAAAGTCAATATAGGTCAGAGCCTCGCTCAATACCTGGGCAATCAAATGATGATCGCTAATAATGTCGCCATCCGGTGTCCGCGAAAAAGTAATTGCCATGCTTGAAAAAATCCTCCTCACTTCTTGCCGCAACAGGTGGGCAATGAAAGAGTTCTTAAAAACGCTACAACGACTACGGATTAACCCCTACTCCTGCAATTCCCGTTGTTTCAGGGAATCCATAGACGAGATTCGCACATTGTATTGCCTGACCTGCGGCACCCTTGACCAGGTTATCTAAACAGGAAACTACAATCAGACGATTTGTACGTGTATCAACAATTGGATAAACAAAACAATGATTGCTGCCATAGGTCCATTTGGTCTGCGGCGGCTGATCGGCCACATGCACAAATGGCTCACCGGCGTAATAGTCCTTATAGATGGCCCGCACCTCATCGGTCGTGGGAACGCGGCCACCAGCGTTGACACGTAAATTGGTATAGCTGGTTGACAAAATCCCTCGCGTCATAGGAACGCGGTGAGGAACAAATGTTATACGCAAACCATTGGGAATCGGATACCCGGCCTCGGACGCCGCCGCCTCCAATTCCTGCTTGATCTCAGGCATATGTCGATGCCCGGTCAGTGCATAGGCACTAGCATCTTCATTGGCTTCAGCAAAGTGATTGGGCAAGGCAAGCGAGCGTCCTGCACCGCTGATGCCCGTTTTTGAATCGATAATCACATCAGGCTCAATCAGATTGTTGGCAAAGGCCGGGATCAGGGCAAGCAAAGCAGTGGTGACATGACAACCAGGATTCGCTACCAGAGGGGTATTATGCAGGCGTTCGCGATACCGTTCGCACAGACCATAGACGGCGGTTTCAAGCAGCGCGGGGGCGGGATGGGTATGCTTATACCATTCCTCATAGACATGCACATCGCGCAGGCGAAAATCCGCCGATAAATCGACCACTTTGACGCCACGTTCTAGCAGTTTGACCACCGATTCAGCGGCGGCTGCGTGGGGCAGGCAGACGAAAGCGAGGTCGGTCTGCTCCGACTCCTCGGTCACGATCAGTGCAGGATCAACGGCAAGCCTGTCCTGACGCTCAGGATAACCCACAGCAGCAAATTGTGGAAACACTTCGTCTAATCGCTTTCCAACGGCACTACGCGCTGTGGCAGAAGTAACAACGAACTCAGGATGCTGAGCAAGCATGCGCAGCAGCTCCAGTCCGGTATAGCTTGTCACGCCGATAATCGAGACACGTATCATAACCAACCCCCTCAGATAGCAATTTGACAACAATAAAAAAGCCCTCATCCCTCTTCATTCATCATTTTCAAGGGACGAGAGCCTGAAATTTCTTGCTCCCGTGGTACCACCCGGCTTGTCTTTCTCTCCCCCACAGGCCGCACCATTGGCGACCCACAGCCCCTACCACATTGTAGCGAAGGTGGAAAGACCACTTTTTCATAGCTATACTGCTGCATGGGAGCCACCCACCTGATCCTACTTGCCCCCATGTATACTTTATCTCATGGACCTGGAGGCTTTCTTCGGCCAGCCGCTCACGAAAGGGTTCCGCAGTAGTGTATCCGTTCCGACCTCTCACCATCCGTCGGATCTCTGTTGGACACTCACCCCGTACTATATTCGGTCAACGCGGGTCAGTCTTCTATCATTTTTTCTAAGGATAACAACAAATACGCACAATGTCAATTAGAACTTTGAGGGTTAGCAACGGAAAAATATGGCGAAAATAACTATATAGCCGTTTTAGCAGCGAAAATATTCCTGGCTCATCGGCAGTTGAGAACACGAGAAGATTTTCCACCTTGTCCAGAATCGCCACATCGCGTACAATGGGAACCGTTATCGTCAGGGCAAAAACAGCACAGTTAGAGTAATGCCGGGTTGGGAGGCCATCTCATTCATGCCACATACAGCTAATGCGGCACATCGCGAAAAAATGGTCGTTGCCCTCTCTTCGGTGGGAGCGGCAATTGGCCTGACTACTTTGAAAATTGTGGTTGCCATTCTTACGGGCAGCCTGGGAATATTCGCTGAAGCAGCACATTCAGGGCTGGATCTGGTTGCTGCCTTAATGACATTTCTTGCTGTACGCGTCGCCGATCGTCCCGCCGACGCGACGCACAACTACGGCCACAGCAAAATCGAGAACCTCTCAGCTTTTCTTGAGGCGGCTCTCCTTGCGTTCACAGCAGTCTGGATCATTTACGAAGCCGTTCAACGCCTGTTGCACCATGAATTACACGTCGAGATCAGCATCTGGGCCGTCCTGGTGATGCTGATCTCGATCGGCGTCGATTATACACGCTCTCGCGCTCTCTTACGCGTTGCACGCAAATTGGGAAGCCAGGCGTTAGAAGCAGATGCCCTCCACTTCAGCACCGATATCTGGAGTTCTGTGGTCGTCGTGCTGGGCCTGCTGGTCGTCTATCTCACCAAACAGTTTCACCTTCCCTCCTGGCTGGGACAGGCCGATGCAATTGCGGCACTGGGCGTTTCCGGTATCGTCATCTGGGTGAGCGTCAGTCTGGCTCGCGAAACCATCGATGCCCTCACGGATCGCGCCCCGGAAAAACTGGCCGAAAACATCCAGGAACATATCCAGCAGGTTGAGCATGTAATCGAGGTTCGCCGCGTGCGCACACGACGCGCCGGCAACAAAATTTTCGCCGATATCATTATTGCGGCCCCCCGTACGCTTTTATTTGAGCAAACCCATACATTAACCGAGCGTGTCGAACAGGCGACCATAGATGGTGGACGCGCCATCTCACCACAGGGGGATTTCGACGTGGTGGTTCACGTCGAGCCGACGACAACTTCGACTGAAACCGTGACGGATCAAATTCACTATCTGGCAGAACTACAGGGTGTCCATGCTCACGATATCCATGTTCGCGAAGTCAATGGCAAGTTGGAGGCCGATTTCGATGTAGAGGTCCAATCTGACATGGAACTGGATGAAGCGCATGCAGTTGCAACCCATCTGGAACAGGCCATCCTTCAGAGCAACAGCCTTCTGCGCCGCGTCACAACACATTTGGAGGCTCCCACAAACGGAGTCGTGCATCGTCAAGATGTCACGCAACAATATCCAGAAATGACGGAGAATATCTGCCACATTGCCAACAGCATTGCAGGAAGCAATAGCGCTCACGAAATCCATCTCTATCGCTCCAAATCGATTACAGCCGACCCCAAAGGATACCGCTCCAGCAGCATCAGAACTGCCTCTGAACTCGATCTGGTGCTGCATACAACCTTTGCCGCCCATGCGCCTCTCAGTCAGGTGCATGCCCAGGCAGAAGAAATTAAGCGTGCATTACGCCAGAGCTATCCTGATCTCGGCTCTGTCATTATCCATACAGAACCGCCAGAAGCATGATTGGATCATAGAGAAGCAACCAGAGATGCCAATAATCCGTCTTGAGTTGTAGCAACAAGTAGAGGATGCGATGGGCGACATTTATAAGGCAGGGATAATTGCATATCGCTCTTCACTATTGCCATCCAGCACTTACCGGTCTCTTCTTTCCTTATTTCAAGGAGGAGCTATACTACAAAGCCAGCAGGGGGAAAGCATGACGAGCAATACCGGTGATCTGACAGGAAAAACACTGGGAACATGCGTACTCGAACGACAACTAGGACATGGAGGCATGGGTGTTGTCTATCTGGCCCGGCAAACGCGCCCGGCGCGGCGCGTTGCCGTCAAGGTTATGCTGCCACAGTTCGCACACAGCAGCGAGATTTACCAGGAATTTCTGGCCCGTTTTCGGCGCGAGGCAGATGTCATTGCGCGTCTTGAGCATGTCCATATCATGCCAATCTACGAGTACGGCGAACAGGATGGACTGGCCTATCTGGTGATGCCCTATCTCACCGGTGGCAGCCTGCGCGATATCCTTGCTCGTCGCGGTCGGCTACCCTTATCCGAGGTCATCACCTATATCGATCAGGCGGCATCTGCGCTCGACTACGCCCACACACAGGGCGTGATCCATCGCGATTTGAAACCGGCCAATTTTCTTCTGCACGCCGATGGCAGACTGGTTCTGGCCGATTTTGGCATTGCCCGCATCTTAGATAACGATATCAACTCTTTCCAGACGTTAACCGCCACCGGCTCGATGGTCGGCACCCCGGAATATATGGCCCCGGAGATGGCGCGTGGCGAGACGATCGATTATCGCGCCGATATCTATGAACTGGGCATCGTGCTTTTCCAGTTGCTCAGCGGTCACGCCCCGTTCACCGGCAACACGCCCTACGCTGTTGCCATCAAGCATTTACAAGATCCTCTCCCTTTACTTCATCCGGTCAACCCATCCATTCCAACAGAGGTCGATGCTGTCATCCAGAAGGCAACGGCGAAGCAGCGCGAAAACCGTTACCTTTCTGCTCAAGAACTGGCCCAGGCTCTGCGTCAGGCAGGAACCAGAGCAACACAATCCGAGGAAGAGCCGAAACAGAGCATCTCTCCGACCCAGTTCTCCGCACCACCGCTAGATAGCACGCTTCGAGCAGGAGAGACGCCCGCTGCCCTCATTCCTCCCCCTCCGCCTGTCATGCAATCTTTTCCCAACAATACGAGAGCAAAAGCAGCGCAGGCACAAACGTATACGACGCCGGTCTACCCATCAACAAGGCCGCATTCCCTATCAGGCCGACGGCCACCCTGGTGGATCTTTATCGGAATACCTCTCATCCTTGTACTTTTGGTCGGCGGTGTACTCATTGGCTTGCATCTCAGCAATTCTCATGCCAACACAACACCACCGCCTGCCGCAACAACAGCGACAAAGGGAACGCCTGCTGCGAAAACACCTGCTGGCCCAACGACGACACTGCCCGTCGGAACGTTGTTGTACTCCACGGCCAGCCCTGGACAGTACTGCGACGCTCGTGGCGGGACATGGAACGATTACAACGGGATCAAAATTGATTGCTTGAACAATGCCGCCAGGATCAGTAGTACTGCCCAGACAGCTAGCCTCCAGGGGACATTTCTTACGCAGTTGCCGAATCAGGCATATCCCGCAAACTATGTTGTTCAGGTACAATTGCAACAGGAGCAAAGCTCACATGGCGATTTCGGCATCTATTTTCGCAATCAACCCGGCCAGCAACAGGGCGTCTATACCTTCTTAATTCACCCCAATGGAACCTGGAGCGCCACCATGTACAACAACACCACCGGGAACCCGACAAAGCTGACGGGGGGAAATTTTGGGGATGCCTATGCATCCATCACGCTGGCAATTATCGTCAATGGATCACAATTTACTTTTTATGCCAACGGCACCATGCTGGGTACAATTAGCAACGCCAGCTATGCACATGGAACCGCTGGTATCGCGGTCGATCAGGGTGTTAGCGTCGTTGCTAGCAACTTTGCACTTTACACTCCTGCCTCTTGATCGTCGCCCATTTTTAAGACAGATATGGAGAGAAAAACCAGAAAAATGTTGAAATATTTCTAAGTCATTCTCAACAGGAGTAGACAGACAATGCCAAAAATGAGTACACTACTAGAGGGGCTACGAAAGCAACATCTACCAATTCCCATACGTTTTTAACAGAAGGGATGAAAAACGCCAGAGATGCCTGCTTCTCTAGCGTAGTACAGTACTACGTCACTACTGATTCGCTCCCAGCAAACAAAAGCAGCGCGAGTATGAGATACTATAAGCACTACACATAAAGACAGGAAGCCCCTCCCCATGCTATAGTTGGGATGGTAGCGACTGGCAAGACACAGAAAGAATGGAAAGACAGTTGTAAACTGGTTACTGAGAAAATGACTCATAGCAATCATCTTATTTTTTCGCGAGAGGATTAACGAGCGTGATCACTGATTACAACGAATTACTGGGTCAAGCGCTCGGAACATGTACGCTCCAACGTCTTCTAGGACGTGGTGGTATGGGTGCAGTGTATCTAGCGCAACAATCACGACCCCGGCGAACAGTAGCAGTCAAGGTATTGATGCCCGGCAACGTGCTGGACAAAAAGTCCCGCGCGGAATTTCTGGCTCGCTTTCGACGCGAGGCAGATGCAATTGCCGCGCTGGATCACGTCAATATCATGCCAATTTACGAGTATGGCGAACAGGGAGACATCGCCTATCTCGTCATGCCCTATGTAAATGGTGGTACGCTCCGTGAAGTTCTGGAACAACGTGGCATACTTCCCCCGGATGAAGTCGTCCAGATTATTGAGCAGGCAGCGGCGGCTCTCGATACCGCTCACGCACAGGGCATTATTCATCGCGACCTCAAACCAGGAAATATACTCCTTCATGCTGATGGCAGACTCCTGCTGGCTGATTTTGGCCTCGCCAAAGTGCTCCGCGACCTCAAAGATCCTGCCCAATCGGGTCCATCAGATCTTACCAGCACCGGGACCATTGTTGGCACACCGGAATATCTCTCACCGGAACAGGGTACAGGGAGGCCCATCGACCATCACAGCGATATCTACTCATTAGGCATCGTCCTTTTTCAAATGCTCAGCGGACATGTCCCATTTACCGGAACCTCCCCTGTCGCGGTAGCGATTAAACATGCGCTGGAAGAACCTCCTTTGCTCACCGAGTTGAATCCCAGTGTACCGCCCACCGTTGAAGCGGTGGTGATGAAAGCACTCGCTAAAGAGCCTGAAGACCGCTATAACAGTGCAGGTGCGCTGGCTGAAGCGCTGCGTAAAGCTGTCTATGGCCCGGACGCCCTGACCCCTTTCTACCTATCGGCCAAAACTCCTATTGTGCGTTCAGAGCCACTGGCGCGTCCCAGCAACGAGCCAACACCGGACGTGATGATGCACAACGCACCAACCGAAGCAGGACAACTACTATCATTAGATCCACCAACAGTTCCTTCTGCACCACTTGATCCAATAAAAGGAAAAAAACGCAATTTTCATGCATCGCCAACCGAAAAAGGTCCAAGCATTCTACCACCAGATTCATCAGAAGAGGCAATCCCAACTATGATCCTTGCTGATGAGGCCAAAGTTGCTGATGTTCCCGCTCCCCTTAAAGAGCCACAGGTGCGTATCAAGCCAACAGGCTCGCGACAACCACAACCGGGTAGCGCTCAACCTGCTCGTGGCTGTCAATCAATCTCGATGATGATGCTCGGTAGCGTGTTGACGCTTCTGGTTGTTGTTGGCCTTTTTGCTGGATATCTTACCTATTTTAGACCCAATCAGCAAAATGCGAAACAGCCAACTCCGGCAGCGACAGCAACTACTCAGGCAAAATCCACGCAACAGGCAGCGAAACCGCTCAACCTACCTCCTGCAAAGATTGCGGCAGGGCCACGCCTGTATGGGACCGATCTGCCAGGAACGCCATGCGATACGCGCGGCGGGAAATGGCGCAACAGTGGGGGCATCACAGTTAACTGCGGAACAACCAGTACCGTATTAGCCAATAACAGCGGATCGAGTGCAGCTGCTATTTACTTAGATACGCTGCCGAATCAGGCATTACCAGGAAACTACATCATCCAGCTCCAGATCGATACCAGCGCTTCACACGGGCCATTCGACATTTACTTCTTCAATCAGCCTGGATCACAAACTGGCTGGGACCGCTGTCAGATCGACCCGGCAGCAGGCACCTTCCAATTTGAAGAATACAAAAATGGGAACACAAGCCACCTGTATGGAGGTACGCTACAAAAGGGGCCAATTCATGGTATAGCAACCATTGACCTGAAAATCCAGGGGGATACCTATCAACTCTCTACGAACGGCGGGTCAATCGCCGATGGTGCTGCTCAAAGTGGAAACTATACCAGCGGAGGATTTGGTCTGGGAGCTGAATCTGGCTCACAGCTTTCAGTCAAAAATGTTGCCATTTATGCCTTGTCCTGATGGCTCAGGACAAGGCAATCTCTATGCTATCGAGGTCCTGCAGCGGCAGAGCGCCTTCTGCTCATTGAATCTCGTCAGTAATACGAGGCTCCTCGTCACTTTGAGCAGAGTCAGGGAACCACTGGCGCACCCGTTGAGCTGGCAAAGAAGATTTTACCTGACGCAGTAAAGATGATTTGGTCACCTCAGAGGGAAATGCAGCTTCTGCTGGCTCAGGTGGACACTTCTGCAATTCAAGCGAGATGGTATTGAGCGTTGACTGCAAACTCTTGATGGTGTTCAATGATTCAATAGAGGTACTTACTCCTTCCTGCTGTGCTTGCTGCACGCCTTCACGCAAGAGTTTCACTTCATTAGTAAGCTGATCGTGGAGCTTACGCAACTGGCTGCATCGATCAGGGGTATTACTCATTAGATTCCTCTCTCTGTAATACTTCTGCCTCACTTGGATACACACACTATCTAAAGGACAGGTCATCCAACGCTTTTATACACCACTCAGTGTCCAGGGTGCAATCAGTCTGCAATAACACCACACTTTTATCTTATAAGCTGCCACTCCATAACAGTATTTCGGACAGCCTACCCCGTCAATATACAGACGAAATTGCTGCCCGAATATGTTATATACCCAAAAATGGCGCTACGTCAAATGCGTAGGAACAAGCAAGAAAAGCGTCAATTGGGACGACTCACACGACTGTTTTGTTCGTGTATGCCTGGGTCAGATCCGCTACAGGTGCGATCATCTTCTCGGCAGCCATGAACTGCTCCATCGACTGCCAGGTCGCACTGTTATTATACCCGAGCTGCTCGCTGCTCTGCCAGAGAGGGATTGTTGCCTTTAATATCGCCAGCGTCTCCGTTGTATTACTCATTCCTGGAATATACGATTTGCTTGTTTCAACGGCACCAGCAGGATCGGCAATCACGTCTTTCAATCCCTTCAGCGTCGCCTGCACAAAACTGCGCACGACCTCCGGCTGATTATGGTAGGTCTCTTCGGTCGTTACAATGCCGTTGGAGATCAAGGGCTGATAATCAGAGACGGCGAAGGTCCGCACTTTGAAGCCGTTACTCTCCAGACGGAGCGGCTCGTTATTGGAATAGCCCATGACGGCATCAACGCGCTTACTCATCAACGCCGCAACCTGCGTGAAGCCGATGGACTGTACTTTGACATCTGAAAGCGACAGCTTTGCCTTGTAGAGCAGAGCCTGCAGGCCGGTATAGGTCGCTCCATAAGGGCCGGGGACGCCTATCGAATGGCCTTTCAGATCCGCCAGCGTCTTGACAGGCGAATCGGCTGGCACAATCAGGCTAACCGGATATTTCTGGAAAACAGTTGCCACATCCAGCACCTTGAGGTGTTTATCGCGTGCCACCAGCAGTTCATCACCGCTCGCAAACACAAAATCGCTTTTGCCTGCCACCATTGAACCAACCAGATCAGGCACCACGCCATGATTAAAGGTTACATCCAGGCCAGCAGCCGTATAATAGCCCTTCGTCTTCGCAACATAAAACGGCGAAAACTGAATATCAGGAACATATCCCAACCCGATCGATATCTTTTTCGTCGCAGCAGGGGCAGGAGTAGATGACGCGCTCCCTCCCGAGGTTGTTGCCCCTCCACCACAGGCCGCAAACAGCAACCCCATGCTTGCCAGCAAGGAGAGCAAAGAGAAGATGGTAAATGCACGATGCCGTATTGTCATCGATGGCGCTCCGTTCTCGTATGATAGATAATGAAACCAGCACAACATATGCTTACAAGCCATTGCAAGCATATGTTCCCATTGCAAGTTAGTAGACTTTTTCAGCGACTTTCGCCAGGAGCCAGGTACTCCCATAGTAGAGCGCTGCTAGTACCGCCAGAATAATCAGCGTCGCAAACATAAATGGCGTGTTGTATTGATTCTTGGCGATCAACAGCAAAGATCCCAACCCCTGGTCTCCTCCCTGCACAAACTCCCCCACCAGCGCACCGGTAATGGAGAGGGTAAAGCCTGTACGCACGCCGGCAATCAGCGCCGGTAATGCCAGCGGAAATTCGATGTTGGCAAGCATGGACCAGCCCGCAGCGCCCTCAACCCGCGCGGCATCGGTCAACGTCTTGTCGATGGTCTGAACACCCAGCATGGTATTCACCACCAGCGGGAAAAAGACGACCAGCATACAGACAATCACATTTGAGATCGCCCCAGATCCTAGCCAGATGACCAGCAAAGGAGCAATAACGATCACCGGGATTGCCTGACCAGCGGCGAGATAGGGGTGCAAAGCGGTCGCCAACAAGCGCGACTTCACCAGTCCATACCCTAAAGGCAATGCGATAATGACAGCCAGTAAAAAGCCCAGGGCGCTTTCCTGCACAGTGACCAGGGTACTGCTCAGATACAAACCTGAATGCAGGCCATCACCTAAACTGGCAAGCACATCCACTGGTGCAGGCACAAACAGCGGATTGACAGATTTTGCCGCCGCAGTCATATACCAGCCAATCAACAGGATAAGCGCCAACAATA
>JAICIM010000604.1 GCA_025928885.1 Ktedonobacteraceae bacterium
TCCTACATTCGCATTGATGGCGAGACCGACTATGAATACGTCAGAACGCTGGCACTGGCGAGCTATCCACGTAGCGCGTATCCAGGCTGGTTCGATAATATTATCCAGGTTGATGAGCCAAACATCGATTTCAGCATCCACATCGTGCCGCTGGCACCAGAGCAGGTTGCCTCGCGTCTGGGCCAACGGGTAGTAGAATTTCGCGGCGCGGCTATGGTTGCACAGCGCCAGGGGCGTACACCCGATCCAGCGACCGCGATTGCCCTGGACGACGTGGAAAAGCTGCGCGAGAATATCGCACGCGGCACCGAGCGCGTCTTCAACATTGCGGCATTTGTGCAGGTACGTGGGCGCGATCGTCGCGAACTCACAGAGCGCAGCAACCGCATTTCTGGCGCAATCCGCAGTCTGGATTTTCGTGCCTTGCCCGTCCATTGGCAGCACCACGTCGGCTTAATGAGCTGTCTACCCGATGCCAACAACCAGCTAGGACGCAGCCGTCTTTTCGGTACTGGCTCGGCAGGTACTTTCTATCCCTTCACCAACAGCGACATCAGCATGGAATCGGGCGTCATGTTTGGTGCGCACCCCAACGGCGGCCTGGTCATTCTCAACCCCTTTAACAGTCAGCAATTAGAGAATGCCAACATGGTTGTGTTCGCCAAATCAGGCTCCGGCAAAAGCTTTTTCCTCAAAGTCGTCACCAGCCGTCTCCTGCCAGACTGCAACGTCTACGTCATTGACCCGGAGGCCGAATATGGCAATATGTGCGATGTGGTCAAAGGACAGTATGTACGCCTGGCTTCAGAGTCGTTGCAGATCAATCCGTTTGAGTTATATACTTCAGGAACAAACCTATCAGATACAAGCGGTGAGAACGACGAAACTAACTTCTTTCGCGAGAAGCTGCTCAATCTGCTCACCCTGCTGGAGCTGTTGCTCTCCGATGAAGGGGTGCTGCCACAAAAGGAAAAAGCCTTCCTGTACAGGTGCCTCATGAAAACCTATGAGAACCGGGGCATCACTATGGACCGCTCGACCCATCATCGCGTCCCACCGAATATGCGTGAATTCTATGTGATCATGTCGAGCGCGTTACGCGGCGATGAGCGCTTTGGCATGAGCCAGGACACGTACGGCCTGAGTGAACGCTTGGAGCGCTACCTGCACCTGTTCCCCACACGAACACGCGTCGTACTCAACAATCGCTTTATCGACTTCAACATTCGTGAGCTAAATGACACACTCAAGCCGATTGGCCTCTTTCTGATCGCGGACTTTCTGTGGACGAAGATTCGCGTAGCGCGTCAGGCAAAAACTCCGCAGCCGAATACGATCATTCTCATCGATGAAGCGTGGCTGCTCATGCAATTCCAGCAAGGGGCGAAATTTCTGGAAGAAATGGCACGCCGTATTCGTAAATATGGCGGCGGCTTATGGTGTACGACGCAAAACTCAGATGATTTCTTAGGTTCTGAGGAAGGCAAAACGATTCTCGCAATGTCCACCATGAAGTTTTTAATGAAGCAGGACTCCAGTACCATCGACTCAGTAACCAACACCTTCCACATGAGTCCAGGGCAGAGAACCTTTTTGCTGGGAGCCAGGCGCGGTGAAGGTCTCTTCTCCACCAAGACCTGGACGCAGATGGAGGTTCTTGCCTCCCCTATGGAGGCGAAAATGGCAAATACTACCGTCGTTTCCCGCCTCTCGCCCGAACAGCAGGTCGCGCTCGACCAGGAACAAAACTATCAAGAAACGCTGGCTCACGAGGCCAGGCAGAAGCCACCTCAGCCAGCAAGAGGGATTGGACCCCTGAGTAGGCAAACGCCCACTAATGAGAATCACATTGGCAGAAAATAGAGAGAGCGAGAAGCCACAATGAATGGTGTATCATCCGGTTCAGAGGCGCAGAAATCAGATCATCCAGGGATTCTGGCAAAAGTGATGTCGCCTCTGCTCCATAGCTGGCTCTTGATTGTCGCGACCGGCCTGATAGTTCTGTGGCTTTCAGTAGATGCCCTCCCACCAGCGTGTACGCGACTGCTGGAAATGATAGATGAGTGGGATAGATTGCAGGCCGCAAGTGGGAATGCTCTGCTCGCGCCCTTCGCGGTCTTGCTCCTGCAAGTAGTGTGCTTTCTCGCGTCCTGGATAATGCTCGTGCTGGTCATCGTGCGCGAAATCCTCGCGCTCAGAGAAGGTTCGGCTCAGGTGCAAAGCTCTTCTTCCACAAACGCTGCTACCCCCATCACTTCACTTTGGGAGCCGGAGGAGGAAGCTAGCACCCCTGCCCCACAGGATAACGCGAATGAGTATATCCCATTTGATATAAACGCGGCCATCTTCGAGCTGCAACCCGATCAAGAAGAGGCCGAACCGGAGGAAGAAGAGAAGGACCCGCTCGCTGCGGCCATCGTCGAGGAGGAAGCGATCTTTGTCTATGGCGATCCGCTCGCCGGAAACCTCCCCGAAATCTTCAACTACGATGCCGACCTGATGCGCGATGTGCAGGACCAGCGCGAAAAGGCCAGCACGCGCATACAGACCGACCAAATGGATAAACTCAATATGAAAGAAGAGCCGGAAAAAGATAATACAGACGCAATCAATCAAGACGAATAAATAAGGATATTCAACGATGGAAGAGCAAGCAGTTACGCCACCTCAGAAACGCAAACCTTTCGCGCTACTCCTGCTGGTCATGATCGCGCCGTTTTTGATGGGGGCGCTTTGCTGCAATTTCGCTCCCACTACGCCGCACTTGCAAGCACCGGGCGGCATGTCATCCCTCGATTTCTTCAGTGGAACCGACATCAGTCATTTCAAAATGGTTGACGAAAATAATGGTTGGGCGGCCACAAGTGATGCCGTAATGAGAACGAGCGACGGTGCAAAAACCTGGGTAGATGTGACGCCAGCCGATTGGGAGCCATTGGATAAATCGGATTCGAACATCCAGAGCATCATCGGTGTCTGTTTCTTAGATGCTAATCATGCCTGGGTTGCCGTCAGCGAAAGAGTGTCGCAAGCCGACCTCGATGCCGCAGCGACCGCCGAGAGCAATATCGCCGCAAGTCCGGTGCCGACTGTGGATGCTCATGGGCATTCAAACATAGATACCAGTCATATTCCCACAGCAGGAACCTATGTCTATGTCCGTTCTACAGTGGACGGCGGCAAGACCTGGATGACATCCAACCCCCTGCATATAGACAATCTCGCTGGTTCCAGCGAGATAACTTTTTTCAATCAGCACGAGGGCTGGATGGAACTGGCGACAGAAGTAATATCCACCGGTACATATATTGGCTCACTCTACACCACTTTTGATGGGGGCGTCACGTGGAGTGGAGAGGATGATCAAATAGCTGGCACGTATTCAGCCGTAATCTCTACCGAGAATGCGATTACAGGTATGACGGCAGTGAAATATCAGTCTTGCCCTCCAGATGCGCCCAGTCCAAGCACTTATCGTTATTGCATAGAAGATGACGGCTCAACTGTGCAAGGGTGTAAGTTCAATCTGCAAGATGGGATCGGGCAAACGGAATCAGTCTTGGGATGGGCGGGAGCGATGAATGTTGGGCATACGCTGCTCACAAGTACTGATAACGGTGGTTTCTGGTCGCAAGATTATACAACTGCGATGCTCACACCAGGAGGCTCGCCCAACCAGGGCAACGATTCAGCCTTTGTCTCTTCTCCTCCAACCATATTCAGCGATGGGAACGGTGTCTTGCCTGTGGAGATCCAGGCCGATCCCGATGGCAACAATCCAACGCACTTCTTCTTGCACTTATTTACCATCGCGATCAACTCTACCGGCAGATCGTATACGATAAACGATGCAGGTCCAACCGGCGATTTTGACACGCAGTTCGTCGCCGGAAGGCACACATTATCAGCGCCTGATGGACAACACGTTTTTGTCGTCGGCCAGGAGTACAACACCACAGATAATACTGATGGCAAGGCGAATCTGTACGAATTCGTGAATGGAGGATGGCAAAAACTGAATGCGCAACTCGATGCGACGGTTCCCAAATCTCCCTCCGGGAACCAGACCGAGCCGTTCAACGCGCATCTGGCAAACCTCAATTTTATCAGCGATACCGAGGGTTGGGCCACAAACGGCACATCTATCTACCACATAACGATCGAAGGGGGAAGTGCAATATGGTCACTGATTGCGACCACAACGACGGACGAGAAAAATCTTACCACCACATCCTTAACAGCGAGTCGCTTTACACTTGTGAAGCGTGAGCCAGGTAA
>JAICIM010000099.1 GCA_025928885.1 Ktedonobacteraceae bacterium
CACGGTAACCTTCCTCGTTGCGCACTCCTGAAGGAATAAGAGGTTTGATTGCACATTCGGTTTCCCCAAGCTGATCGATAAAAGTTGCCGCCTTCGCAGGCCGATTAGAGATGAGAGTGCGAGGTGTCTTTAGCCCTGCTTTACTCGCCTCCGCAAGTTGGAGCGCTTTGAGGTCTGCACGCTGGAGCTTGTAAGGATGGCAGACCCACAACGTCTGAAGAGCTTCGCAGAGCGCTCTCAAAGTGAGCGCGGACTGTGCCTTAATATAGTCGTTAAGTTCTGTCGAGAGAGGGTTTACATTCCATGCAAATAAACTCTGTGGCCGCCGATACCAGGTGGCACATAATCGGATGTGGAAGCCGGTAAGAGTACAGGCCATCAACTTATAAGGGGTACGCAGTGATAGCAGGTGCTATGCGTTATTCGTTCCGCTACTGAAGAAATGTCAATCTAGCGCTTCTCTTTACGCGCAAATTTCTCCATCAGGATCGGCACAATAATTGAGAGAGCGGTGACGGCTGTCACGGCAGCATAGGCCAGCGTTAACGTTTTGCCAACCGGCGGTTTTTTGTTCATCATGCGATCTGCTCCTTTTCTGTCGGTGGTCATCTATCTTTCATTACTACGAACGGACCGGCAAAAAGGAGCAGCGTGTGCAATAATATTAGCGCGTGTGTGCTTTGATAAAGTCTAGAACGCGCTTCCAGGCGTCGGTGGAGGCTTCGGCATACTGGGCGGCGCGACGGTCAAAGAAGCTGTGCGGCGCACCGGGATAGACGATGATCTCGTGTTCGATGCCTGCATGGGTCAGCTTCTCATCGAAGCTCTGAACGTCGCTGGCCGGGATGCCCTGATCGGCACCACCGAAGAGGCCAAGAGACGGGTAATGGATCTTTTCAGCCTGGTCGAGCAGCGTACCAGCGCCACCAAAGTTGCGGCTCATGCCGGCATAGAAGCCAATCACGCCGGACAGATCGAATTCGGCTGTGCCAGTCATAAATGAAAGTGAGCCACCCATACAGAAGCCGACTGTGAAGGTGGAGCGGCCCTGCCCACCGTTGGCCTGAAGATAGGTGAGGGCGGCGGCAACATCCGAAAAGATAGTGGGAAGCTGGAGCTTCTGCACATGTGGCATGAACTCAAACGAGTCATCGCGTGAGGTGAGGCCTGCCGTACGCCCGAAATAGTCAAAAGCGATGGCGGTCACGCCGACTTCTGCGAAGCGGAGCGCCAGATCTTTATAGAACTGGTGCAGGCCACGAATATCGGGATAAATCACCACCTGTGCGTTGGTGGGCTGATCGGGTCGAGCGAGATAGGCGGCGAAACGGTTCCCATCGGTAGCGGTCAGGACGAGATCCTCACCGTGGGCTGTACCATTAGCTCCGGGTGGCAGCGGTGGCCGCGCATTATCGTCATAACACATCTTGTAACTCCTTCATAACTCTACAAATGTAAGTACGATCTCCTTTAGTATAGCCTCTAAAACACGAAACTGCACGCTCAGCAGAGCATTTTGCTGATCTCCAGACCCGAAAAGCTGTAATAAGCTCTTCTATTGCTGCTATCGTACCGCTTGTGTGCATTGCTGGAACGTGTTACAATGTGAGAGGATGTAAATATAGTTTAATGTACGATAGAGAAAGTATGGATGAACACGTGGAGGCCGGGCAAGAGAACCTGGCGGGTATCGAGGCATTTGTCGCGCGTTACCCCTTCCCTATTGACGCGTTTCAGCTAGAGGCGATGGGCCACCTGTTGCAGGGGCAATCTGTGCTGGTGGCGGCCCCGACCGGTACGGGCAAGACACTTGTCGCTGAGTTTGCGATCTGGCAAGCGCAGCAGCGCCAGCAGCGCGTCATTTATACCACCCCATTGAAGGCGCTCTCCAACCAGAAGTATCGCGATTTGCGTGAGCTGTATGGCTACGATAACGTTGGACTGGTGACGGGTGATATCGTCGAGCATAGCCGGGCCTCGATTGTCGTCATGACCACAGAAGTTTATCGCAATATGCTGCTAGAAGACGGAGGCGACCGCCTCGCTCCTGACGTTGACTTTGTGCCGTCCTCGCTGGCCGATGTGGGCTTCGTTGTGTTTGACGAACTGCATTATCTCAGCGATGTCGGGCGCGGTCCAGTATGGGAAGAGGCGATTATCTGTTCGCCACAGCATATTCAACTGGTCGGGCTTTCTGCCACCGTGAGCAATGCCGAAGATCTGGCAAGTTGGATCAGCCGCGTGCATCGACCTATCGAACTGGTTGTGCATGAAGAACGTGCCGTCCCCCTGGAACATTATTATTTCTTAGATAACAAGCTGCATCTGGTGCAGGATGCGGACGGCAATCGCATCGAGCGTTTCCCGCGCGTGGGAGGCGAGGCCAAATTAGCGCGGGCGATGGGGCGCAACCGTGCGTTTGCGTATGAGGAGGATGAGGAGGATGAAGATCTCGACGAAGATATCTGGTTAGAGCGCCGCAAGCGTGGCAAGGCTTTTCAACGCTCGGCGAGACGTGCCGCTCGTGAAGAGGCTGAAGAGACGGGCGAGACGCAGGGATCTGCTGAGCGGCAGGACGATGGGCAGACGCCGGAGGGGGAGAAGAAGCCGAAGCGTCAGCAACGACGAGCGCCTACGCCGGGCGAGATATTAACCGTGCTGCGCGATGCCGATATGCTTCCCTGCCTCTACTTTTTGCCGGGACGCCGCGTTGTGGAAGAGGCAGCGATGGGTGCGGCCCTGCATAGCTTCACCACGCCCGAAGAGGAGGCGCGTATTCGCGACGAGGTGGGCATCTGGCTGGATCGTTTGCCAAAAGAAGATCGGAACCTGCAGCAGGTGCATGCCCTGGTTGGCCTGTTGCCGCGTGGACTGGCCTTTCATCACGCCGGACTGTTACCGGGCCTCAAGGTACTGGTGGAGACGCTATTTGCCAGAGGCTATTTGCGGGCGGTTTTTGCGACCGATACATTGGCCCTCGGCGTGAACATGCCGGCCCGTTCGGTCGTCGTTGGCAGCCTGAGCAAATTTGATGGGCAGGAGATGCGCCTGCTTACCCCCAATGAGTATCGCCAGCTTACAGGACGTGCAGGACGGCGCGGCATGGATGTGCATGGCTCGGCGATTATTCCCTACTCGCCCTGGGAGCCGTTTGAAGAGGCGTTCCAGCGCATTACCGGCGAACTATTGCCCGTAACCAGTTCTTTTGTTGTGCGCTACAATTCTATCTTAAACCTCTGGCGACCGGGCGACGTGCAGCATTTGCGTCGCATCTGCGCTTCTAGCCTGCGCGAGTATCAGCGCTATCTGCTATGGGAAATTAACGAGCTACACAGGCTTGAGAAGCGTTATCAAAAGGCGAAAAAGTCGGGCAGGAAAAAGGGGGCCGCGTCACAGGGAGCGTTGCAGGCGTTGGAGAAGCGGCGGCAGCAGATCGGCGACTATCCCTTGAGTCGGGCCGGAGCCGCTGAACTGGATGGCACCATCTTTGCGCTGCGTGCGCTTGGCTATATCGGTCAGAACGATCAACTCACGCTCAAGGGGCGCTTGTTGCGCAGCATCTTCCATCCAGCTGGCGTCATTCTGGTGGAGTTGATGACCAGCGGGGTAATGAGCGACCTATCGGCCCACGAGGTGGCGGAGGTCTGTAGCTGGTTTACCTTTGATAACGATCGTCGGCTCAACAATCGCAACGTCGTCCATGCCAAATTGACGCAGGTTCGCCGTGAACTGTGGCAGATTATTCAGCGGGTGCATGGCATCGAAGAGCGTGCGACGATCCCCTATTCGCCGGGTATTGTCTCTGAGTTTCACGGCGTGGCGCTGGCATGGTCGCGTGGGATGTCTTTGAGCGGCCTCTTGCGGCGAATTGAACTGGCGGAGGGTGATATCTTGATGATCCTCAACCAGACGATCGATCTGGTGCAGCAGTTGCAGGCGGCGGTCGGACAGGTGCTGGATGCACGCGATATCTGGGAGCAGGTGACGCCGGTTATGACCGATGGCGTGATGAATGACCTGGCGGTAAGCAGGCATACTGAGCAGTTGCAGCAGCAGCGTGAGCGCCTGGAGAGCCTGCGACCTCTGCTGGGACAGGCATCGTCGTCGCTGTTCCGTGGGATCATCATTCAGAGCCGTACCGTGCCTTCGATGGTGGCGCGTGTTGGTGACGAAGAGGTGCCGTTGGATGCAGAAGAAGACAGAGATGCGCAGGGATTGAACGACCCCGAGGCGTTTGTTGGCGAAATCTAACCTCTTATCTATGCTTGATTATGGGTGTTGAGCGATAGGTTCCACCCATTACAATGTTTGCTTTTGTGGAAATCCCCTTCTGCTGTGTGTACATGCCAGAGCAGGGGACTTTTTTTGTGTTGAAAGCCGAGCCACAGAAAAACATTACTTTGGTCATGCTTTCAGGGCCAATACATTGTCAGAATAATGCAAGTTGACTAATATGTACAAGGGTACAAGTGTAGATTACAGCGGCTGGAGGGAGATGATGCAGTGGGGAGAGAGGCCAGCAGGTATTGGATGTCAGCAGTAAAAAGGGGTTGAGTTTTCATGAACGCAGAAGCATTGATAGGAACAGTTTTAGGAACCTGTACGCTGCAAAAGCTGGTGGGACAGGGTGGCATGGGGGCGGTCTTTCTCGCGCAGCAATCGCGTCCCCGGCGTCAGGTTGCCGTGAAAGTCTTGTTGCCCATGACTCCTTTGAGTCCTCATCAGCTTGTCGCGTTTCTTGAGCGTTTCAGGCGCGAGACCGATGCCGCAGCATCTCTGGAGCATCCAAACATCACACCTGTACACGAGTATGGCGAGCAAGATGGCCTGGCATATCTGGTGATGCCCTATATCAGTGGCGGCACCTTGCGCGATGAATTGGAGCGCGAGGGACCATTGCCGTTGAACGAGGTGGCGAATTATTTGGAGCAGGTGGCAGCTGCGCTCGATTTTGCCCATGAGCACGGAGTGATTCACCGCGATATTAAACCTGCTAATATCTTGAAGACACATGAAGGCCGCTTGCTGCTGACTGATTTTGGTCTGGTCAAGATCGTGGCTGCCGACGCTTCTCCCCAGGTTCGTTTGACCGGGGCCGGTGCGCCCGTTGGCACGCCCGATTATATGGCACCAGAGCAGGTGATTGGTGAAGAGGTTGATACACGCGCCGATCTCTACTCCCTCGGCGTGATTCTCTATCAGATGGTCACCGGCACCACACCTTTCCAGGGCGAGACCCCCATGCAGATAGCCGCGCAGCACCTGCAAATTCCACCTCCCTCCCCGCAAATGCTCCGTCCAGACCTCCCCATCGCCGCCGAGCAGGTGATCCTGCGTGCGCTGGCGAAACGGCCATCTGAGCGCTATTCCAGGGCTGAGGATCTTTCAAATGCTTTCCGTTCCGCGCTACTGAGTGCTGGTATTCAGGTGGAAGCCAATATGATCCAGGGAACGGCAAAATTCAAAGCCGCGACCGGTCGCTTTATGACGCCAAAGAGCCTGTTTGATCCAAACTGGCAGGCGGCGGGGGCTTCGACGCAATCGGCCCAGATGCCAGCAGCGAACTTGAACGATGGAGCTATGCCCGGCATGACAGGTGGCACGTTTGCTGGTAACCAGGGACAGAGCAGAAAGTTACCAGCGGCTGAAAGAGGTAGCGGCCTCTTGAGCCGCTCGACGAATGCGATGCCGTCAATGACGAGTGCTTCTTCGGCATTAACTGGTAGCTCTATTCCTACTCCCGCTATGGATGGACCACGAACCGTTGGCGGTGGCCTCCTTTCGAGGACCGGTAAGTTTCCGCTGGTTGGTAGTGGGAGCACGGGCCAGATGCCATCGGTGCCGATGAATGGCGCGGAAGCTCCCGTTGCCCCCGACGCTTTTTCTCCCTTCTCGACCGCTCAGCCTGCCTCTGAGGTCGGGTCGCTGGGACTGTTCAATACCACCGGGGAAATGACGGCTCAGGCGGGATCGGATGCCGCGAAATTGACCGGGCCGGTGAAGGTCGTGCAAATGCCGATTCCTGGACAGCCAGGACGATTTATGACCGGCCTGTTGCCTGCAACTCCGCAGGAAGAGCAACTGTCGGGGATGGGCGAAGAGGTGCCGCTCCCGCTGGAGAAAACGAAATCGGCGACAAAGAAGGGCCTCAAGCCCTGGGCCGTCGTCTCTCTGGTGCTGGTGGTGCTGTTGATCGTGGCTGCCAGTGGCGGCTTTTTCTGGTTCTCACGCATGCGTGTGCAAACGCCCACGACGACAGCCGGGCAGCAACAGGCAACAAAGCCGGTTGGGACGCTCGATGCCAATGGCCGCGCGACGGCAACGGCGCAGGCCAATACTATTCTCTCTGATCCGCTGGACCAGAATATGCATAACTGGCTCACCAGCCCTGCCGATGTCTATGCGTTCAAGAATGGTGCCTATCATATCACCGATCGCGGTGATAATGGCCGAGCGACAGTCTTGCAGGCCAATCCCGTCGATGGTCCTATGGGCTATACTCTGACGATGCAGGAGGTCGCGGGCAAGGCCGGCGATACCGACTCCTTTGGTATGCTGTTCCGCTTCAGCCAGAAGACGCAGGGCGGGAAGACGGTCACAACGTTCTACAGCTTTGAAGTGGTGAACATGAAGGGTGGGCAGTATCAGTTCTGGCTCTATAACGATGGCGATGCGAAAGCCACCTCTCCCTGGAAGAAGCTGTGGTCACAAAACTTTGGTGCGGAATTTCATCAGGGACAGGGCGACAAAGCCAGTAATACTGCCAAGATCTTCATGAATGGCAATAAGTTTACCTTTACCATCAATGGCAAAGAGATGAAGACGGTGCAAGACGATGGGCTAAAAAGCGGCCAGGTCGGAATGATTGTCAACCAGAACGGGACAGAGGTCGCCTTCAAAAACTTGTTGCTCACCCGTAATTGATCTGTGTGCCAGTTTTTATAAGACCGCAGGAGCAAACCTGTGACGATACATCCTCTAAGACATGAGGGAGAGGAGTGATTGTGGCTTTGGCGGGAAGGGTCTCGCATCAACGTAGAATCTTAGCGGCAAAAGAGGGAAAAATGCGATGAACGCAGAAGCATTGATAGGAATGGTGCTAGGCACCTGTACTCTACAAAAGCTCACCGGGCAAGGAGGGATGGGTGCAGTATTCCTGGCTCAACAATCACGGCCCCGGCGTCAGGTAGCGGTCAAGGTCCTGTTGCCCATGACGCCGCTGGCTCCCAATCAACAAGCAGCATTCCTGGAGCGCTTCCGGCGAGAAACTGATGCGGCGGCTTCGCTGGTCCACCCGAACATCATGCCTGTGCATGAGTATGGCGAGCGTGATGGCCTGGCATATCTGGTGATGCCTTATATCAGCGGTGGCACCTTGCGCGATGAGTTGGAGCGCGAGGGGCCGATGCCACTGGCGAAGGTGGTGAATTATCTGGAACAAATGGCAGCCGCTCTATCTGTTGCGCATGATTGTGGCGTCATTCACCGGGATGTGAAACCCGCCAATATCCTCGAAACCCCGGAAGGCCGTCTGGTTTTGAGCGATTTTGGTCTAGTCAAGATCGTCGCCGAGGGGCAGATTCCCCAGAATCGCCTGACGGGTGCAGGCGTGCCACTGGGAACCCCCGATTATATGGCACCCGAACAGGTGCTGGGCGGCGCAGAGGTGGATGCGCGGGCCGATATTTATTCGCTGGGATGCATCCTGTACCATATGGTCACCGGTTCCACGCCATTTAGCGGCGATATGCCGATGCAAGTGGCGATGCAACATCTGCATTCTCCCCCACCTTCTCCCCGCTCTTTACGACCAGATTTGCCCCCCGCCGCTGAGCAGGTGATGTTGCGCGTCCTGGCGAAACAGCCAGGGGATCGTTATATGCGTGCCGTGGATTTTGCCAGCGCTTTTCGCCTGGCCTTAACAGCAGCCGGGGTGCGCTTGAATGATGCACCCATCGATAATGCCCCAGTGGATAACCGTATGTTTAAGCCGCGCAGTTTGTTTGATCCGATGTGGCAAAAGAACGCGCCTGCTGCCAGCACGAATGAGCAGGGAGCGGGGGCTATGGTGCCGCCACCAACCCAGCCTGCTGCTAACGTGGAGCCTCTGGCGGGGCGCGAAGGCTCTGTGAGACATGATATCGTTGCGCAGACAAGCATGACGTTGCCCTCGTTTTCTGGTATTTTGCCGCCGTTAGATGCTGCTGCGACCCCTATCCCGCCTGATGCGACGGCGATACAAGCGCCGGGGGGATCGCGTTTCGGCCAGAAGAAGTCGAGCCTGTTGCGTACAATGGATGGCTTTAGTGCCTTTGCACAGCAGTCTCCAGCACCGTCTCAGATGGAGTTTCCACCTGCGCCGGTCTACGAAACGGCAGGGGTTGCAGAATTGGAGGCAACTCAACTCTATAATCGCTCCGCCAATATGCCGACTAATGTGCCTAACGTAGCACCAGCTCCCAACACCTTTGGTGAATGGAAGAAACGGAATAGCGATCCTGGTATTGTGGGCGGCTCCTCGCCGGTAGCGGGTTCCGTGGGGAGTGCTTTCGCAGCGGCGAATGCTGACTTCCAGCCAACAAATGTCAATAGTGATTTCGCTCAGAACGATTCGAGCAAAACGCGTGTGCTGCCTGATCTGGACAATGGACAAAATAAGCCCGCGACTACAACGGGAGCGTTGACGAATGCACAGGGGACGGCGGCTCTGATGATCCCGGTGACGAATGAAAAAAATGGGCAGACAACGACGATGAAGCTGACGCAATCGGTCAAGGTGATTAAGGTTCCGGTTGCTGGCCAGCCAGGGCAATACATGACCGGCTTGCTGCCCGTGCTCTCCTCGCCGACCGATTCGGCCTCAGCCAGGCCCCCGGTGGAAGAAGAGGTCTATGATCCCTCGTTCAAGGGCAAGATCAAGCGGAATATGATGGCGATTGTCCTGGTCTCGGCGGCGGTGCTGCTGATCTTTGCAACCAGCACCTTCTGGATCATTGGCGCTCGCTCAAGAATGCAAAATGCTCAACTGGCTTCTGGCCTTGCCGCAACCGATTTAACCGCGACTGCGTTGGCGCAGGCAACAACGTCAGCTCAGTCCGCGAATATTATTCTGGAGGATTCGCTCAGTACCAATAACCATAACTGGCCAGTTGCGGCGAAGGGTACGCAGTTGTATCAGTTTAAGGATGGTGCCTATCACATCGCGAATAATGACGACAACGGGCATTCTGCTTTTGCCCTTCTGCCCGATGAGACGTTCGCCTCGCCGTTTGTGTATAGCCTGACAATGCAAGAGTTGAAAGGCGATGATGGCACGTTTAATAATCAATTTGGGCTGGTCTTTCACTACAATTCGCCGAAAAAGGGCCATTCAACCTTCTATTTCTTTGGTGTTGCGAATCAGAAGGATAATGGAGAATATATTTTTGCCAAGTATGACGATGGCTTTGGTGCGGATGTAACGCCCTGGTCAACCCTGTGGCATCAAAATTTGGGAAAAGAGTATCATCTGGGACATGGTGCAAAGTTCACAAATACGTTGAAGGTTGCGGTCAATGGCAAGAATTTCACACTGTATGTGAATGGTAAGAAGCTAGCATCAGCTCAGGACACATCTTTCAAAAACGGCCAGATAGGAATGCTGGTGAATCTCAAGGGAACTGAGATTGCTTTCTCTAATCTGATGCTGACGAAGAATTAGGGAGTATACACGATGCAAAACCATTTCGTCTTAATCACCTTATGGATCACCGGTTTCCTGTTCGTCTTGAACGTTATTCTCGCGATCGTTTTCCGCACACTGTCAAAGTTTGAGATACTCTCTTATTGTGCCGCATGTGTCGTCGAACTGATCATTTTTGCATTTGATTTTTCGTATCAGACGGGAGCGATCGCGCTGGTGCCGTTCCACCTTCCGCCAGGGCTGCCCTTTAACGGTCCGCAGATTGGCGCTGCTCTGGCGATCGGGCTGGGATTGTTTCCCGCCGCCTACTGGCATCGCACCAATTTCTCCGATCTGTCCAAACGCATGGCTGAGGATGCCAGAACAATGAAGGAGAGCGAGGCCGGTGTACGCATCCGTAAACCTGGAGAATGGATAAACTAAGCCAACGCTATATATTCGCTTGATGAAATTTTCCGTTCAAAACCGAGAATGAAAGCCGTAGTCGCGCGACTACGGCTTTCATTGAGCATTCCCATAATCCCCTCTAACAGACCTCGCAGTAGCTTTCCTTGTCGCACCCGGCGTACTGATGTAAATGTGATAATTTGTAACCCTTTACGTCTTTCTTAGCAGCGCCGTCTTTCTTAGCAGCACGTTCTCTGCTGCGTCTCTCTTAACAGAATGTTTTGCGTGCTATTACTGTGATGGCCGCACCTCTTGACAGAAGAAATAGCTGTAAGCTATAATCAATATAGCTAAATGCTATAGCATAAAAAGGAAAGAAAAAATGACAACATTTCCTGAGCCGAACGCGTCATATCAGTCTGGCTCGGTTGCGCCATATGTATCATCTCAATCCCATGTCGAAAGCGGCGAAAACAATGTACCCTATGCAGTTGTGGCCCATGACCTTGTGCGCACATTTGGGCAAAAGGTGGCCGTGAATCATCTCAACCTCGCAGTCCGTCAGGGCGAGTTCTTTGGCTTTCTGGGGCCGAACGGGGCGGGTAAATCGACAACGATCAAAATGTTAGTCGGGTTATTGCGGCCAACGGCAGGATCGGCTCTCGTGGCTGGTGTGGATGTCTGGAAAGAGCCGCTGCGGACGCGTGCGTTGATGGGGGTATTGCCTGAGTACCTGAACCTCTATGAGCGGCTGAGCGGCAGAGAATTTATTACGTTTGCTGGTCATATGTATGGAGTGCCAGACGCAGATGTGCGCCGCCGCACCGAAGAACTGTTGCAGGTGCTTGATCTGGCCGGCGATGCCGATAAATTGATCGTTGACTATTCGGTGGGTATGCGCAAAAAGGTGGCGCTGGCGGCTGCTATCTTGCATCGGCCACAGGTCCTCTTTCTGGACGAGCCTTTCGAGGGGATCGATCCGGTGAGTTCGCGGGTGGTTCGTGACATTCTGCGCGAATTGACGCAGCGTGGCACCACCATCTTTTTCTCCTCGCACATCATGGAGGTGGTGGAGCGCCTGTGTACGCGGGTGGGCATTATCAATCAGGGCGTGCTGGTGGCCGAGGGAACCTTACAGGAGTTGCGCGAACGAGCTAGCGGAGACGATAAAGATGCCACGCTGGAAGACATCTTCCTCAACGTCGTCGGTGTGCAAAACGGTGGTCACAATCTGAGCTGGCTAGAATAAGAGGAGCAAACAGGTGGTTACTCACAGGGATAAACTTCGCTGGCTATTCTGGTTGCGCTGGAAGATGTTCCTCCGGGCCTTTACGCGTGGATCTGGCCGCGTTGTCGCCATTATTGGTCGTATCCTGGCGTTGCTGGCTGGCCTCAGCATTGGCGGTATCATCGCCGTTTTCTCTTTTCTGGCCTACCGCTTTCTGCCCGCACCGGCCAATACCGAAGTGATGTTTCTTGTATTGACAGGAATCTATGTTGTCTGGGCAGTTTTGCCCTTAATGGAGTTCAACATCAACGAGGGCTTGGACCCGTCTAAGCTGTCGCTCTTTCCCCTGACCCGGGCGGAACTGATGGTGAGCATGGTGCTTTCGACCGTGCTGGACCTGCCAATGGTTGGCGTGTTTCTGGTGCTGGTGGCGCTGGTGGCTGGCTGGGCCACTTCGTTGCCTCTGGCGCTAATTGCGTTACTGGGTGCGCTCGTCTTCTACATACAACTGGTGGGGATCAGTCAACTGGTGCTGGCCTTGCTCATGCGGACATTGCAGAGTCGCCGCTTCCGCGATGTAATGACGGTTGTCCTGATCATCCTGCTCTCTTCTTCTGGCATTCTCTGGCAATTCCTGGCGCGTGGCGTGGCTTCGGACAGCTTTATCGCATCGTTGCAGCATGCGAGCATCTCGTCGTACCTGCAATGGTTGCCTCCTGGCATGGTGGCGCGGAGCATTCAGCAAGCGGTTGCTGGCAATTGGGGCATGAGCCTGTTCTGGCTGGTGATTGCGCTCTGCATGGGCCTTCTCGTGCTCTTCCTCTGGCAACTGGTCGTGGAGCGCTCCTTGATTGCCGCTGAGAGCGACGGGATGGGCAAAACGGCAAGACCGCGAAAGAGCGTCGCTTCGGCCAGACAGGGTGTACAGGCGCAATCAGCCAATCCGCTTGAGCGTATGCTGCCAGGGCCGGTGGTTGCGATGATGGTGAAAGACTTCAAATACCTCCGCCGCGATCCACAACTTCAGGCCACGCTGGTACAGTCGGTGGTTACTATCCTGCTCACCGGTGCATATGTCGTTTTTACAGTCGTCCAATCGGGCGGCGATAGCAGGGGCGCGTTGCACTTTATTGGTCCCTGGGCCGTAATGGTTGCGCCGCTCTTGATGATGCTCTCGCTTTATTCACTGGCGTACAACGTGCTGGGCGTCGAGCGACAGAGCCTGACGGCGCTCTTCCTGTTCCCCGTTGAGCCGAAATATATTCTCTGGGGCAAGAATCTGACGGTGTTTATCGTCGGTGGGGTCGAGATGGTTTTGTTGGTGCTGGTGACAGCTTTCCTGACGCAAGCATGGGAGTTTGTCGTGCCTGCTCTGGCGATAGGCCTGGCTGCGATTGCTACGATTCTTGGCTGTGGCAATTTCACCTCGGTCTTCTTTCCACAGCGGATGAAGGCGGCTTTTCGCGGCTTCCAGTCTTCAGCCAACCTATCTGCCGAGGGTGGTTGTCTGCGGGCGTTGATGTCGATGTTCGCGTTCTATGCCATGCTGATTGTGCTGGCTCCTGTCGAAGCTGGTCTGATTTTGCCGGTCATTTTCCATGCTCATTGGTGGTGGTTCATCTCTATCCCCTTCTCGCTTGCCTATGCGGGGGCCATCTATTATGGCGTTACGATCCTGGTTGCTCCTCGGATGCTGACGAAAGCGCCCGAAATTCTGGCTGCCACGACGCGGGAATAGATCGCTAATAAAGACTCTTTCCGCCTGGCTGCGTGGTATAGTATCTCTGGAAATATGTGGAACCATTCTATGGTGTATTTCAAGAGAAGGAGCAAGGCGGAAGAGAGCTATGATGATTGAGCAAGCATCTCCATCTAACAGGCTGGCCGAGGTTGCTGGCCTGTTTTTGCGTTTAGGGTTTACCGCTTTTGGTGGTCCGGCGGCTCATATTGCGATGATGCGTCAGGAGATTGTACAGCGGCGCAAGTGGATCAGCGATGAGCGTTTTCTTGATCTGCTGGGTGTGGTCAATCTGATTCCTGGCCCCAATTCGACCGAACTGGCTATTTATCTGGGTTATCAACGCGCTGGCTGGCTCGGGTTGTTGACAGCTGGCATCTGTTTTATCGGGCCGGCCATGCTGATTGTGCTGGCTCTGGCCTGGCTTTATGTACGTTTCGGTTCGCTACCCCAGACCGGCTGGTTGTTGTATGGTATCAAGCCCGTTGTAATCGCTATTATCGCTCAGGCGCTCTGGGGATTGTGTCGAACTGCTCTGAAAAGCTTCTGGGCCATTGTGCTTGGCCTTGTCGCGCTGGGACTCTATTTATTCGGTATAAATGAGCTTCTTTTGTTAGTCGCTGGTGGGCTATTTCTGGGGATCATTCGCTGGGGGAAGCGCCGGCGGCAAAAGGATATCGTGAGCAGCTTCTTCCCATTCCCTCTGGCCGGCATACAGACATTGTGGCAGAAGACTGTGCCAACTGTCTCGCTTGCTGGCCTGGCTGGTGCAGCGGTTCCGATCAGCCTGCTCACCCTCTTTTTGACCTTCCTCAAAATCGGGGCCGTTCTCTACGGCAGTGGCTATGTCCTCCTCTCTTTTCTGCACACCGACTTTGTGGAGCATCTTGGCTGGCTGACGGACCGTCAGTTGCTCGATGCGATTTCGATCGGGCAATTTACGCCTGGACCGGTCTTCACGACGGCGACCTTCATTGGCTATCTGTTGGCGGGCTGGCCTGGAGCGCTCCTTGCTACGCTGGGAATATTTCTGCCCTCGTTTCTGCTGGTGGCTCTGATCCATCCTCTGGCAGATCGCTTGCGGCGCTCTCCCTGGTTCGCCGCGATTCTTGATGGCGTCAATATCGTTGCCCTCGCATTGATGGCTGGCGTGCTGCTCCAACTCGGGCAGAGTGCGCTGATCGACGTGTGGACCGTGCTGATTGCGCTAATCGCGCTGCTTGTGTTGTTGCGCTTCAAGATAAACTCGGCCTGGCTTATTGCGGCTGGCGCGATTGTGGGCGTCATACGCTTCTGGGTATAATGGCGAAAGCACACAGTTATAACGAGAGTCTCTCCACGAGTCGTGGTGGGGGGCGGGTGGAGGGGGGGGGGGGG